>JALULG010000110.1 GCA_027040785.1 bacterium | reverse complement strand
TCGGCGAAGTTGCGAGCGGAGCGAAGCAATTTCGCCGAACACAGGGAACCTGAGCGCATTCAGGAAAATTGCGAGCAAAGCGAGCAATTTTGCTGAACTGGTTTTTATCCGAAATCTATTTCGTGATAAAAACCTAATGTTGACAAAATGCGAATAATTAATAGAATGTCAGTAAATCTCAATTATTCTTTTTTGTCTGACTTTATTATATATGAAAATCTTATTTTGTAAACAGAAAATTTGTTGAAATTGCGGAATTGTTCGGTAAAAACGCGGAAAAGTTATTTGTTGTATATCAAACAATATTTGGATTTTGTTAAAAAGAAAAACTTTAAAAACAAGCAAGAGGCGGTTGAGAAGTTTTTATTGAAAAAAGTGGAACAAAAAAAATCTCCTCAGACTATCAATTTAGCTTTAAATGCAGTGAAGTTTTTTTATAAAGAAGTTTTGAAAAATGATGAAAAAATTGATTTGAAATTTGCCAAAAAAAGTAAAAAGTTGCCGGTGGTGCTGAGTAAAAAAGAAATTGAAAAAATTTTGAAAAATATTTTCAATCAAAAATATAAACTGGCGATAGCGTTGGCTTATGCAGGTGGTTTGCGAATAAGTGAAATACAAAATTTAAAAGTAAAGGATGTTGATTTGGCAGAGTTGATAATCCATATTAAAAACGCCAAAGGTAAAAAAGACCGAATCACCGTTTTTCCAAAAAAATTAAAAACCGATTTGCAAAATTTAATGGCGGGGAAGAGCGGAAACAATTTCGTGTTTAGTTCTAATCGTGGCGGGAAATTGACAACAAGATCTTTTCAAGCAGTTTTCAAAAAAACGTTAAAAAAAGCGGGAATTAAAAAAGAGGCAACATTCCATTCTTTGCGACATTCTTTTGCGACACATTTATTGGAAAATGGAACTGATGTTCGGTATGTGCAAGAACTTTTGGGACATCAAAATATAAGAACGACTCAACGCTACACACAAGTCACAAACCCAAAATTAAAAAATATCAAAAGCCCACTATGACTATGTAAAAGTAATTTAAATTAAATATTTATTAAAAAACCCGCCCAAAGGCGGGAAAATTATGTGCCCCGTACAGGATTTGAACCTATGACCATTCGCTTAAGAGGCGACTGCTCTACCAACTGAGCTAACGGGGCGTTGTTTTAATGTGTACCCGGTAGGATTTGAACCCACAACCCCTTGGTCCGAAGCCAAGTGCTCTATCCAGTTGAGCTACGGGTACGCTTTATGTAGGATAAACTTTGCCAAGTGCTCTATCCAATTGAGCTACGAGTGCAGAAATAAATCACCCTTAGGGTGATTTATTTATAAAAAAATGTTAACATTATTTTTTGAAAAAATCAATACCTGTCTTTCTTTTTTAAAAATAAAAAATATTTTTTCAATGTTAATATTTGTCTAAAATAAAAGACTGCCGAGCTAAAATCGTTCGGCAGTTAAACTGATTAATATTGAAATCCCCTTTATTTTTTTGGGATTTTTGTTAACGGATTATACAGTAAATCCGTCACAAAACCCGCCGTAGGGGGCTTTATTATATCCCAATCGCTTTTTTCTATGGCGATTGCAATAAGTTTTTTTTTAACAATAAAGTCAGCGGTCTCCCGCTGTTTCCCTTCAAAATCGGCAATAGGGGGAAATTCCATCCCTATTGGCAACCCGATTTTCGGAGGATAATTGGTGTTGTAATCTCTCTCCAGAGGCTTCATTCTCTCTTTCAGACTTTCCCGGATATAATCCGGGTATTGAGAAAAAACGGGGGATGTTATTACTTTTTTCGCTGCCCGTGGGCAGGTCCACCACAGGCGAAAACGACTATAATCCCCTGATTTCGTATTTTTTTTCCCATAACCGATTTTTTTCATTTTTTTCTCCTTCCCCCTTATTTGGGGTCATTGAGGTTAATAAGATTTAATGTCCGCAATACCTTAAAATAGCAGGAAAAGACAAAAATGTCAAGAGCATTTATGGTAAAGTAGTTTTAAAACCATATTTAAACAGTTAAAGAATTGAAAAAATCAATACATCTATTCCAAAATCGCTTTTATTCGTCTTACGCCCGCGCTTGATGATTGTTCTTTTTTAATTTTAAATTTTCCCAATTCCCGGGTATTTTTAACATGAGGACCTCCGCAAATTTCTTTTGAAACCATATTTTCTCCTTCGCCGATCGTGTAAACTTTGACTTTTTCTCCGTATTTTGATTCAAAAATCCCGGTAGCTCCTTGTTTTTTCGCTTCTTCCAAGCTCATTTCTTCCATTTTAACATCAAGTTTTTTTTGAATGGCGTCATTGACCAAGTTCTCCACTTTTTCCTTTTCTTCATCAGTTAATTTTTGATTATGCGAAAAATCAAAACGAAGTCGTTCGGCGGTAATATTGCTACCTCGTTGCTCAACGTGATTTCCTAAAACTTTTTTCAAAGAGGCCAATAAAAGATGGGCGGCGGTGTGAAGTTTGATTGTTTCTTCTTTGGCATTTGCCAAACCCCCTTTAAATTTTCCGGCCGAAGCTGTTCGGGATAATTCTTGATGTTTTTTTTCTTCTTCTTTAAACTCTTTTTTTATTTTTTCCGTATCAAAATCAATTTTCATTTTTTGCAATTCTTCCAAAGACATTTCCAAAGGAAAACCGTAAGTTTGATATAAATTAAAAATATCTTCACCTTTTACTTCTTTACCGCTTTTAAATTTACCTTTGATTTTTTTAAATTTTTTCAAGCCCTTATTGATGGTTTGTAAAAATTTTTTCTCCTCTTTTTCTGTTTCTTTTAAAACAAAATTTTTATTTTTCTTTAATTCATTATAAGTATCTTGGTAATTTTTAATAACGATTTCAGTCAAATCTTTGGTCCATAATTGATTTGGGAAATTTAATTGTTTGCCAATTCTAATCGCTCTTCTGATTAAACGTCTAACAATGTATCCTTGATCAGTATTGGAAGGAGTAACTCCTTTGTCATCACCCATTATAAATACGGCGGCTTTGATATGATCGGCGATTATTCTCATCTCTTTTTTGTTTTCCCGGTATTTTTTATTGGATAATTCTTCTATTTTTTTTATCAAATCGGAAAATAATTCGGTTTTGTAATTATCATTATAGTTATTTATTACAGCCAAAATTCTTTCCAGTCCCATTCCGGTATCAACATTTTTTTGTTTTAACAAAGTTAATTTCCCGCTTTTTTCTTTGTTGTATTCCATAAAAACATTATTCCAAATTTCCACCCAATTATCATTATCATCATTAAAAGTTTCCGGAACTTTTTGGGGGTCACCTGTCCAATAAAAAATTTCCGTATCAGCTCCGCAAGGTCCGCTTTCGCCGGCCGGTCCCCACCAATTTTCTTTTTTTCCCAGTTTGACAATTCTTTTTTCATTTATTCCCAATGATTTCCAAATCTCAAAAGATTCTTTATCAAAAGGGGCGTTTTCGTCGCCGGCAAAAACGGAAACAGCCAATAAATTTTTGTCTAAATTTAACCATTTGGGAGATGTTAAAAATTCCCAACTCCATTTAATGGATTCTTTTTTAAAATAATCTCCCAAGCTCCAATTTCCCAACATTTCAAAAAAAGTGTGATGAGTTGAGTCGCCCACTTCGTCTATATCGGTTGTCCGAATACATTTTTGAATATTTGCCAAACGTTTTCCGGCCGGATGTTTTTCCCCGAGCAAATAAGGAACCAAGGGATGCATTCCGGCGGTTGTAAAAAGAACAGTTGGATCATTTTCCGGAATAAGCGAAGCGCTGGAAATTATGGTATGTCCTTTGCTTTTAAAAAAATCCAAATATTTTTGACGTAATTCTTCTGCTTTCATAAATTTATTTTAAATTTTCCAATAATATTAATTTTGACTTTTTTGTTTCGGTATCAAAAATGGCAAAAGTGGCTTTTTGATAAGCTCCGCCGGCTTCTCCGGGATTTAAAAGTAATGTTTTATCAAACTCTTGTATATCTGGACGATGAGTATGTCCGAAAAAGATTAAATCATATTTTTTAGCTTGAGCCATTTCTTCGGCTTTTTCCGGAAAATGCGTAATGCCGATTTTAAGATTTTCCAAATTAAAATCTCCGGTTACATCATTAAAAATTTTTATGTTTGGGTTTTCTTTTTGAATTTCGTCCAAATCATCTTGGGGTTGAAAAAGAAAAACCTCGTTATTTCCGAAAATATAATATAAATTGCCGGAAAAATTTTTTAAAAGATGATTAAAAGTCTCTCTGTTTGCCAAATCTCCGGCGCAAATTAAAGTATTGATGTTTTTCCCTTTGCAATAATTTAAAATTTTATCTAAATTGGCAACATTGTCATGTAAATCTGAAAAAATAGCAAATGTCATATTATGTGTTATAATTAAAATGTTTAAAAGATAAAAATGGATTATCCTAATTTATTATACGAGAAAAACTTAAAAAAGCAAGGTTTTAAAATAATTGCCGGCACAGATGAAGCGGGTCGGGGAGCTTGGGCCGGACCCATTGTTGCCGGATCGGTTATTTTGCCTTTTGGCTTGGAGATTGAAGGGCTAAAAGATTCCAAACTTTTAAATTCTCAAAAAAGAGAAACACTTTATCAAATTATTATTGAAAAAGCGATTTCTTGGTCTGTCGGAATTGTGCCGGAAGACATTATTGATAAAATCGGAATTTCCGAAGCCAATCAAGAAGCGATAAACAAAGCCGTTGCCGGGCTGGAAATAAAACCGGATTTTTTATTGATGGATTATTTGCCCAAGAAAAAAGTGGAGATTGTTTTTAATTTACCTCATCAATTGGTTAAAAAAGGCGATAGAAAAATCGTTTCAATTGCGGCCGCTTCAATTATTGCCAAAGTAACCAGAGACAGGATAATGAAAAAATACGCTCAAAAATATACTGATTACGGTTTTGATTCTCATAAAGGTTATGGCACGGCTTATCATAAAAAAATGCTTTTTCAAAAAGGGCTTTGTAAAATTCACAGAAAATCTTATCGTCCAATGTCTTTATTTTAAAGGATCATGACCGCCTTTGTTCCAAGGATTACATCTGATTATTCTCCAAATGGCTTTTAAGCCGCCCTTGATTAAACCGTATTTTTTAATCGCCTGATAACCGTATTCCGAGCAAGTGGGGTAAAAGCGACAATAACCATGAGGAAAAAAATGCCGTAAAGGACCATGATCAAAAGAAAGTGTTTTTTGATATAATCTGATTAATTTTAAAACCAATTGTTTTTCCAGTTCCAAGATGTATTTGATTAAAAGTTTGATTTTCATAATTATTATTATATATTTATAATACTAACAATAATTTATTTTTACAAGAAAAATCCCTCAAAACAATTTAATTGTTTTGAGGGAAAGAGAATTGTCGCCGCAAGTTAACCCCGAAGGGTTTTATACTTTTATTTATAACAGATAAGTAACGTCTGTGAAACTTATCTGCAAGGTTTTACCTTTAATAAATAAAAGTATAATTCTCTAAACTTGCCCGGGTTCTAATGTGAGCGTAACCCGGAACGCCCTTTTTGTTTTGTTATAGCATGATATTCCTCCTTTTTTTCTGGTAGGATTGGGAAAGTTTTTGTCCGGGATTGATATGATTCCCGGGGGCCTTTTATAAAGTACACCTCCTTTCTTTTGTTTAATATTGTAATATAGCATAAATTTTAATTTTGTCAATTATGCATCTATGAATTATTCTAAAAAATCAATTAAATTACATAAAAAATTTCAAGGTAAAATTTCCACCAAAATAAAAACATTGATTAAAAACAAGGAAGATTTGTCTTTGGTTTATACGCCCGGAGTGGCCGGACCTTGTGAGGAAATTTTTAAAGACAAAGAAAAGGCCTATGATTTAACAATGAAAGGCAACACGGTAGCTATCGTGAGTGATGGCTCGGCTGTTTTGGGTTTGGGAAATATCGGAGCCGAAGCCGGTTTGCCGGTTATGGAAGGAAAGGCGGTTTTGTTTAAAAAATTCGGTGATTTAAACGCTGTGCCGATTTGTTTAAACACTCAAAAAACAGAAGAAATTATTCAAACCATTAAAATCATTTCACCCAATTTTGCGGCGATTAACTTGGAAGATATTTCAGCTCCTCGTTGTTTTGAAATTGAAGAAAAATTGCAAGATTTGGGAATTCCGGTAATGCATGATGATCAACACGGCACAGCCATTGTGGTTTTGGCCGGTTTGATAAATTCTCTAAAAGTAGTTAATAAAAGTTTTTCGGACTTGAAAATTGTTATTAACGGCGCCGGTGCCGCCGGAATGGGAATTTTAAAATTATTATTGGTAAAAAATTCAAAAGAAATTATTGTTTGTGACAGTAAGGGGATTATTTCACGAAAAAGAAAAGATATTGAAAACAATAAATATAAAAAGAGAATTGTTGAATTGACCAATGTCAATGAAGAAGGTCTTTTAAAAGACGCTTTAAAAGAAGCGGATGTTTTTATCGGCGTTTCCGCTCCCAATGTTTTGAAAAAAGAATGGCTTTCTTTAATGAAGCGAGATCCGATTATATTTGCTATGGCCAATCCAATTCCGGAAATTATGCCCAAAGACGCTTATGCCGGTGGGGCTAAAATCGTAGCGACCGGTCGTTCTGATTTTCCCAATCAAATTAACAATGCCTTGGCTTTTCCCGGATTGTTTAACGGCGCTGTCAGGTCGCGCGCTAAAAAAATAAGCACAAAAATGAAAATCAAAACAGCGGAAATAATTGCCGATTTTATTAAAAAACCGAATAAAAATTTAATCGTGCCGGGAATTTTAAATAAAAAAATTCATCAAAAAATAGCCGCAGAAATTATAAAAATAAAAGATTAAATTACGGAAAAATTAAAAATCATTAGCGATTTTGAACAGTTTCAACTGTAGACTGGGATATTTCAGATTTTAATGCCATTAAGGATTACAATGATGGAAGAATAAAGAATAAAGCGATTCTGACAAGAACATAAATAAGGGTGCGATTTCGAGCGGATTCCGGCTGCAAGTTGAAGTTGTAAATAGCAGCATAATAAAGGATGAGAGCCCCCCAGAGAATACCGATAGCAAAGAGGAGGATAAGGAAGATAGAAGCCCCCTCAGCTCCTAAAAGGGACTGAGTACCAGAAATCATATATTGGGTGAACTGCTTCATGGTAGTTTCGTCATTGACAGAGGCAAGAGTGAACGTTTTGGGTTTGAGGAGTACAGCATTTGTAAGTGTGGATATAGCGGTTGTTATAAGACTAGGAATAAGCATATAGGCACCAACAATTAAAAGATCTTTTAATCGGCGTAATTGTGCTGGTGAAGTATTATTTATAGAAAATACTAGCCAAAGGATGAGTCCGCCAATAAAAACCCAGTTAAGTAAAGCCGCAATGACGTTGACTACAAAGAGGACGATAAAAAGTGGTGGACCAAGATCACCAAGTGTTGGAAGATAGAGATGGACTTTTGTTGCGATGAGAAGGAAAGGTGCTGCGGATAGAAGGGCAATGATGAAGTAGAAGGAAAAAGCCTCTTTTAATGAGACGTATTTAATTTCTCGTTGTCCTTCATGTGGTAGAAAGATCGCTTGAAGGTTTCGTTGGAGGAAAGATCCTGCGGGTGGACGATATTGTGAAGAAGTTTTTTCTCGGGGGTTTTCTGGTAATGTCATATAATAAGGGGGTGCGGTGAGTAGTGGTTGCTGGGTTGGGGCAGTTGTCGCTGAATAGTCGGATGGTATCTGTGTATGAGAGGGAGCTGTAGGAGGTTCCGTTGGAGCTACGGTGTCGGGGTAGGGTTTCCCACATGAAGGGCAAAATTTTGCGTCTGTTGGTCGTTCAGTGCCGCAATAAGGGCAAAATTTAATCATTATAAGTACCTCAATATTTCTTTTGCAATATACTAGCGAGATTATCTAGTTTAATGGAAATTAAAAATGTTGAGATGGAGGAAATTAATAGTTTCGATTAACAATGAACTCAGCCAGTGCTTCCAGTTTATTTCGAGCAACAGAGGGAGAAAAATGTTCTTTGAGTGCTTGCAGTGCTTTGTCCTTATATTCATGGGCGAGTGCTTTGGCGGTGTCTTCAGCCGTTGTTGTTCGAATAAGGTTGAGTGCCGTTTCGATGTCATCAGGTGATTTTTCTTTTTTGACAAGAATTTGCCTGAGTTGTGTTTGTTTTGGTGGCGGTAATTCTTCAAGTGCAGAGAGAACAACGAAATTTCCGAGTTTTCCTTCTTTGATGTCTTTACCAATTTCTTTGCCGAATTGTTTGTCTTTAGCAAAGAGATCAAGAAGGTCGTCAACAATTTGGAAAGCCATGCCGAGATTCCAGCCGTATTGATGAGCAGCACTGAGTTGTTCAGTGGTGCTGTTTTTTTGAGCGAGAACACCGAGTTCACAAGCTGCGGTAAGAAGAATGGCAGTTTTATACTCAATCATGGTGAAGTAGTCTTGTTTAGAGATGTGCTTGTATTGATGCTGTTTAAAATATTCAAAATCGCGTGGTGTTTGTTCGAAGAGGATATCAAGGCGTTCACCTTCCGTGAGGATTTTGATGGCTTTACTGTAACGAGAGAGTACCTCAAAGGCTTTCTCCGGGTAGTATTTAGAAAAATCGGAGGCTGATTCAAAGATGGCTTCACGATAGATCATACCAGCGAGAATGGCCATTTCGTCGCCGAACTTTTTTCTCGTGGTGGGCATATTTCGCCGGATATCCCCGCGGTCGATAATGTCGTCGAGAATAAGAGAATAATTATGGATAAGTTCGACACCGGCGGCGACGTCAAGAACTGGTTCCGGTATAGCAGAAAAGTTTTCAACAGCTTGAGCAAACAAGATGCTGAGTGCAGGTCGGACGCGTTTTCCACCGACTTTGATTTGATAGAGGACAAGTTCTTTCATGCCTTCGGTTAAATCTTTTGTGAGAAGCACTTCCATTTTTTTGTCGACGGCTGAGCCGATTGTTTTAAGCTCGTCCAAAATAGATTCTTGTATTGACATATCAAATCACCAATTTTGAGCATGATTTCTTTTAATTTTCTTAAAGGTTGCGGTTTTGCTTATTTTAACGTAATATAATAATTATGAGATAATATTACAGCGAGGTAGCTGCTACACAACATGATTTTTTAGGTGTTTAAAAGTGATAAGCGATGTTGAGTTTCGAAGAGGAAAGTGGAAGTAGCGAAAAAAGCAGAAAAGAACGAATTACATATTATTCCTTATTTTCACCGTTTTCTTCGGGTTTTTTTTCATTGAGGAAGGGGTTCTCTTTTTTTTGCAACATTAAGAGGCGCATTTCATCGAGTGAGAGGCTTTTTCCTTTTTTGAGGCGTTCTTCGATTTCTTTCATTTTTTCTTTAGCAATTTCTTGTTGGTATTGTCGTTTTCGTTCTAGAGAGCGTTTTTTACGTTCTTTTCGGAGTGTGTTAAAGATTGCACGTTTTTTTTGGAGTTCTTCTTTTGCTTTTCGGAATTCTGTGGCAATCTTTTGGATTTGTTCGCGTATTTTTTGAGACTGTTGATGATGAAAGTCAGCTTCTTTTTTTATTTCGGTGAATTCATTAGATAGTTCGATGATACGTTGGTGTCGACTTTGGCTGGCAGCTACCAATTCTTGTTGTCGTTTCCGGATGTCATCAAGAAAGCTTTTGAGTTTTCCAATTTCGTTTTTAATGGAATTTAATTCACGAATTTTTC
>JALULG010000109.1 GCA_027040785.1 bacterium | reverse complement strand
TCATAAAAGGAAGTAGACCAAAACTTAAAGCGATTAAGGACGGTAAAAAAGCCAATAAAAAAGCATTGGAAAATCCCAACCAAATTATTGCCAAAAAAAACAAAGCGTTAACAATCGGTCCCGTAATAATTTGAACATGAATAATAGCGGGAATAAAAACCGAAAAAGCTAAAAGTGTAAAAAATTTAAATAATAAATCAATTTTTAAATTACTTAAAATTTTTGTTTTGATTTTTACTTTCATATATTACGCTTTACAATAAGTACAACCGATTAAATATTGGGGTAATTGAGCAAAAAACAAAAAAAACAAATCAATCAGAAGTAATAAAATAAAAAAACCGTTAAACATTGAATTTTCTTTCTTAATCAAAGATACCGGGCTTTCTTTATGAATTCTATCGAAAACTTGCTTTTTAAAAATCGTAAAGACAATCAAAAAAAGAAAAATAATTCCCAAAAAATAAGAAAAATACTTTCCTTTTTCAATTAAACGTTCCCCCAAAGTATTAACCCGACAACAAGGATCAAAAAAAGCTTTGGCAATAAGATTGTAAAAAGCAAGAAAAATAATAACTATGAAAAAAAATAGAGCGAAGTTGAATGCTTTTATTTCACCTTGATTCCAAACACGCATAAAAAATAAATTTAATCTTTTATTTATTATAACACAAAAAAAGCTTTTTTAAAAATCAACTTTTAAAATAAGTATGTAATAAATTATGTTCAATTTCTTGACCTTTTAACCATTCCAAATATTTTAAAACCTCTTCATTTTCGTGAGCTTTTCTGATTTTTTTCTTTTTATCTATAAGATATAAACTTTCCGCTCGTTTTTTTCGTTGCAAAGGGGTTGTTGGTATTGGTTGCCCTCCTCCGCCAATACAACCGCCCGGGCAAGCCATAAATTCTATATAATCATATTTTTTTAGACCTCTTTTAATTTCTTCTAAAATCTTTTTTGCATTTCCCAAGCCATTAACAACCGCCGTATTAAGAATTTTTTTACCTATTTTCACTTTAAACTCTTTTACACCTTCTTGCCCTCTGGCTTTTTTAAAATCAATCTTTTCTTTACCCAAAAGATGACTGACTGTTCGTAAAGCTGATTCCATTACCCCTCCACTGGCACCGTAAATTGCTCCGGCGCCTGAAAAAACTCCCAAAGGATCAAGCACTTTTTGGGCCTTTATTTTACTTAAATCAATTTGATTTTTTTTCAACAAAAAACCCAATTCTCTGGTTGTTAAAACATAATCCACTAATTTTAAATCATTTACCCGCAATTCTTCTCGGCTGGCTTCAAATTTTTTGGCCGTGCAAGGCATTATGGAAACTAAAACAATTTTTTTGGGATTAAGCTCCATTTTGCCAGCCCAATAAGTTTTAACGGCTCCGCCGGAATGAATATGCGGTGATCTGGCACTTGTTAAATTCGGAATAAATTCCGGGTAATAAACTTCTACAAATCTTACCCAGGCCGGACAACAAGAACTAAACATTGGCAAAACTTTTTTCTTTTTCAATCGTTCCACCAATTCATTGGCCTCAACAATAGTGGTGATATCCGCTCCGAAATTAACATCAAAAACATAATCAAAACCTAATTTTTTCAAAGAAGCTATCAATTGATCGGTAACTATTTTTCCATAAGGCATATTAAAAATTTCCCCAATAGAAGCTCTAATTGACGGCGCTATTTGAGCGATAACAATTTTATCTTGTTTGTTATTTAAAATTTTTTCAACTTTATCATACTCGCTTCTTTCTTGCAAAGCCGCTACCGGACAATGAACAGTACATTGTCCACAATAAACACATTCAAATTTTTTATCTTTTTTCGGAGCTATTTTAATTTTATACCCCCTGTTTTTAACCTCCAAATAATGAACCTCCTGCAAAGCGCAAATATCAACACAATTACGACAATCAATACATTGGGAATTATCCAATTCTATGGCGTTGGCAAAATATTGTTTCTTTTTGTTTTTTTTTCTTTCCTGAAAAGTGTTAAGTTTTATTTTATATTCCTGAGCATAATTTAATAATTGACAATTATATCTCATTTCACAAGTGGCGCATTTATTGGTATGTTCGGCAAAAAGAAGTTCCAAATTTGTTTTGCGACTGCTTAATACTCGTTGAGAATGAGTTTTAATTTCCATGCCTTCTTTTACTTTTGTTGAACAAGCGGTTGGCAATCTGTTCATTCCCTCCACTTCCACAACACAAAGACGACAATTGGCTTTCACGCAAGTATCGGGATGATAACAAAGATGAGGTATTTCAATTTTAGCAAAATAAGCGGCCTCCAAAATTGATTGCCCTTCATAAGCCGTAATTTGCTTGTTATTTATTTTTATGTTAATTTTCTTTTTTTTCATACTTCTTTTTATAATTTAGCAAAGTCAAAAAAGCATTTGGCAAAGAAAAACCCAAACCGCAAAAACTGCTTTCTCTCATATTGATTAAAATTCTACGCATCAATTTCCAATCAATTTCTTTCGGTTTTTTTAACATTTCATCCAGTCTGTAAACGCCTTCACGACAAGGAACGCATTTTCCGCAATTTTCATTGATATAAAAATCTATCCATTTTTTCATTAATTTTATTTTATCAAAATTTTTTTCATAAATAACAATAGAACCAACTCCGATAAGTTTTCTTTTTAAATTTTTATTACTGTATATTCTTCCGGCAGCTCCCCCGCCAACTTGCGCAAAAAAATCTTTTTTCGGATAATTTTTGGTTTCTTTTAAAATTCTCTCAATACTCCAAGACAAGGGAAGCTCAAAAACGCCCTTTTTAACTTGATAACCGGAGATACAAACAAAACGAGTTTTTTGATATTCGTTTTTTAAAATTTTTCCAATATAATAAAAAGTTTCCACATTATTTACCAAAGTGGGAAAATTATCAATTCCTTTTTCAATCGGATAAGGCGGTTTAATCCGGGGCTCGGCTCGTTCATTTTTGATTGTTTGAATTAAAGTTGTTTCTTCTCCACAAAGATATCCGCCCGGTTCTCTAAAAGTTGTTAGATGAGGAAAATTTTTTTCCATTGTGTTTTTAAAGTTTTTATACATATCTTTTATTAA
>JALULG010000108.1 GCA_027040785.1 bacterium | reverse complement strand
ATAATAACCATCCCAAAATCCGCGGTTATATACCGAACCTAACCGCTCCATCCAATTGTCAATTTTTTCTTTATTGTATGTTTCTCTGCGACCGTCTTGCTTAATAACAATTAAATCAAATATCTCCACTTCTTCCAAAGTGGAAAAACGAAAACCGCATTTTAAACACTCTCTTCGTCGTCTAACCGCAAAACCATCCAAACTAAGTCTTGAATCAACGACTTTTGTTTCCGGATGATTACAATTCAAACATTTCATAGTTTTAAATTTTAAAATACTCCTTTCTTTCCAAAAAGGTTAAAAAAAGAGTATTTAAAGGGAACAAAAAACCCCTTTTAACAAGAAAACTTAATTTAAAAATATTTTTTCTTAAAAGGGGCTTATACAATATTTTGTATATCTATTATAATTATAATACTATATATAGTGATTGTCAATATACGATTTTTTGGCTTGAAAAAAGGTTTTTAAAAAAGACTGTGGATAAATCAACGTTTTATTTTGTTCCGCAAAAAAGCCGGAATATCAAATTCATCTTGATTGTCTTGAGATTGATCTTCTTCTTCGTCATCGTAACTTTTATCTTCAAAAAAAATATCGTCTTTGTTATGTTTCTTTTTTTCTTCTTCCTTCTCCTCTTTTTTCTTTTTATTTTCTTCTTTTTTTTCCTCAATAATAATTTTTTCCTCTTTGAAAGGTTTTTGAGAAACTTCATCAAAACCGGTTGCCACTACGGTAATTCGCAAAGTATCTTTCAAACTTTCATCTATATTTGCTCCAAAAATAATTTTTGCATCGGGATCAGCTAAATCGGTAATGGTTTTTGCCGCTTCATTAACTTCATGCATAGTTAAGTTGGCCCCGCCGGAAATATTTAATAAAATCCCCTGAGCGCCATCAATAGACATATCCAATAAAGAATTTTGAATTGCTGATTTGGCGGCGTTAACAGC
This sequence comes from bacterium, assembly GCA_027040785.1. Lineage (GTDB taxonomy): Bacteria > Patescibacteriota > Patescibacteriia > JAACEG01 > JAACEG01 > JALULG01. The sequence continues at coordinate 2,156 of JALULG010000108.1, read as the reverse complement.
TCTATTTTCTCCGCTGGCTTCACCAATTCCTATCAAAGATAAACCCTTTTCAGCCATAATCGCTTTAACATCGGCAAAGTCAACATTAATTAAACCGGAAACCGTTATCAATTCTGAAATACCTTGAACGCTTTTTTGCAAAACACTATCCGAAACGGAAAATGCTTCCAATAAAGAAATATTTTTGTCAATAATATCCAATAATTTATCATTTGGAATCGCGATAATAGAATCTATTTTCTCACTCAAAGCGTCAAAAGCTTCTTCAGCTATCTCAGCTCTCTTCGCTCCTTCAAAAGAAAAAGGTTTAGTAACAACGGCAATGGTTAAAGCGCCTAAATCTTTGGCGATTTCAGCCACTATCGGAGCGGCTCCGCTTCCGGTTCCGCCTCCCAAACCGCAAGTAATAAAAACCATATCGGCATCTTTCAAGGCCTCGCGTATATCATTTTGATTTTCTTCCGCTGATTTTCGGCCGATTTCCGGATTCATTCCGGCTCCTAAACCGCGAGTAATGGTTTTTCCAATATGTAATTTAGTTGGTGCTTTTGACGAAGAAAGGGCCTGAACATCGGTATTGATAACCAAAAAATCAACCCCTTGGATATTTGCGTCAATCATTCTGTTAACAGCCGAATTTCCTCCGCCCCCCACACCGACCACTTTTATTTTAGCAAATGTTTCTATTTCCGGTTTTATTTCTCCCATATTTTTAAACAATTATTAATTATATATTTAAGGTGTTAAAATTTTAAACCATTTTTTAATAATGAAAAAAAACTTTGAAAAATCAATTTTAATTTTTTTAGTCTTTCTTTCTTCTTGTTGCATTATGCTCCAAAGCAATAAACCGGAAACGGTTGCATACTCCGGTCTAAAAACTTTTTCTTCATTAGCGATAAATCCGGTTGGATAACCGATTGAAACAGGTAAAAGTAATTTCTCCTTTACATAATCAACCAAATAAGGCATTTCAGCGCCACCACCAGTTAAAACCACTCCGGCCGGCAATTTACCAAAACGTTTGGCTTTTTTTAACTCTTGAGCTACAAAAGAAAAAATTTCATCAACTCTAGCCTCAATAATTTCATTGATATATCTTTTACTAAAATTATTTTTTTTGCCAATTTCTTTTTTATTTTCATATTTTGATATATCAACCTGTTCCGTTCTTCTGATTGAAGAGATATTCAGAGTTCCTTCTTTTCTTTTAATTTTTTCAGCTGTTTCAATAGAGGTTTTTAAACCGATAGCTAAATCCGCCGTAATATGAAAAGCGCCAATCGGAAAATTAAAAGTATGAATAACACTTCCTTCTTCAAAAATAACCCCTTTAGTAATACTATGTCCCAAATCAAGCACTAAAACCCCCATATCTTTTTGTCGCTTTGTCAAAACCGCTTCAGCAGCCGCCAACGGAGAAAAAACAAAAAAAAGCGAATCTAATTGAGTTCTGTTAATAGCATGTTTAAAATTATTTATTCTAGTGCTTAAACCGGTAATCATTTCCACATCAGCTTCAATTCTCATACCGGTCATTCCAATGGGGTTTTTTACAGGTAATTGACCATCAACATTAAAAGAAATCGGCATGATATGTAAAATATCATAGTTTGTCGGCACTCCGGTTGATTTAACAGTTTCAATCAATCTGTCAATATCATCAATATCTATTTCATTGTTCGCTTTGGAAATAACTATTGATCCTTTAACTATTTTAGAAACTATATGATCACCGGCTACTCCAACGCAAACCTCATCTATAGATGCTCCCACTTTCATTTCCGCTTTTTCAACAACCGAAGAAATCGTAGAAACCAAATCTTCCAAGTTGGAAATATCTCCTTTATTAAAACCTTCTGTTGGAACTTCTGAAACAGCAATAATATTTAATTGTTTGCTACCGTTTTCTTTTTCTTCCAATTTTCCGATCGCCAATCTTGTTTTGTTTGAGCCGATATCCAATCCTGCAATAAGTTGTTCATTTCTCATAAAATTATTTAAATTTTCCAATATTTAAAATCATCGGAATGTTTTTTTATTATATCACAAAATATAAAAAATCAAAATTAAACATGATAAAATGTTTTATTTAAAAAATACCGCATTATTTTATTTATAAATTCTCCCGATCATCTTCTTGATCGTTTCTTGTT
>JALULG010000107.1 GCA_027040785.1 bacterium | reverse complement strand
AATTAAATATTTCCCTTGAATGTTTAATACCAATATCATTATTCATAGCTAATAAAATCGTATAAAATCCAAAATCTTTAAATAAATCCTCAAAAAATAATGGCAATATTGGAATATTAATTTTTCTATCTTTTAAAATAGGTATAGATAAAGCTAGTTCTTTATAAGAACCGACATCACTTTCTTTATAATCAAAAATGGTAATACCAACTATGCTTTTTTTATTCAAAATACTAACAGGTTGCAATCTTCTATTATTAATCATTTTTACAGCTTTATCAAAAGAAATTGGATAAAAGACCATTATTGCCGAACCATCCGTATACTTAAGAGGCATGTCTATTTCTTTTCCTAAAAATTGAATCTTATTTGTTGCTTGGTAATTTTTTAATTTTTGCTTTTTTAAAAATTCAAATTTTTTTTCAATTTCTTTTAAATTCATAAATTTTTTATTTTATAATATTAAATTTTTTACCTAATTTTTCCATCTTTCCTAATAAAAAATCTATTTCTTCTTTAGTGTGATCGGCCGTAACAGTAAATCTAATTCTAGCTTTATTTTTTTCTACAGCCGGCCATCTGACACAAGGAGCAAAAATACCTTCTTTGAACAATTCTTCGGCAATTTTAATCGCTTTATCATCAGGTCCTATAAAAACAGGGATTATTTGAGTTTCACTTGCAAAAGTATTAAATCCAAGTTCCTGAAAAGCGGATCTTAAATATTCCGCATTTCTCCACATCTTTTTGATAATTTCCGGTTCTTTTTCTATCACTTCAATGGTAGCTATCAGAGAGGCCGAAGCGGCGGGTGTCATTGCAGTGGAAAAAATATAAGACCTACTAGATATTCTTAAATAATCTATTAAAAATTTTTTACCAACAGCAAATCCTCCTGTTGCTCCCAAAGCCTTACTACATGTTCCCATTACAATATCAACATCTTCTCCTACTTTCAGGTTAAAGTATTCGCAAGCTCCTCTACCGGTCTCCCCCAAAACACCAGTGGCATGGGCTTCGTCTATCATTAAAATAGCGTTATATTTTTTACAAAGAGGAACAATTTTATTCAAAGGCGCTATATCTCCATCCATACTAAAAACACTATCGGTTACAACCATTTTTCTTCTATTTTTGTATTTTTTTAATTTTTTTTCCAAATCATCAACATCACAATGTTTATATATAACTGTTTTTTGTTTACTCATTCTGCAACCATCAATAATACTGGCATGATTTAATTCATCGCTCAAAATAATATTTTTTCGTTTTAAAAAATCGCTCGGCCTAACTTTTAAAGGGTTCATAATAGCGGTAATTATACCAACATTAGCAGCGTATCCGGATGGCCAAACAATAGCATCCTCTCCTTTTTTAAATTTGGCGATTTTTTTTTCAAAATCACGATGAATTTTTAAATTACCAGATAACATTCTAGACCCACTTGCCCCTACCCCATATTTTTTAATTGCATTAATAGCCGAATTAATGACTTCCGAGCGAGTAGATAACCCCAAATAATTATTAGAAGAAAACATTAGCACGTCTTTTTTTTCAACTTTTATTTTGGGCTTTATCTTTCCGTCTACTATTTTCAAATCAGGATAAAGTTTATGTTTTTCAACATAATTTAATATTTCTTTTATTGTTTTCATTTTTTTTTTTTATTTTTTTTTTATTATACTAAATTTTAAAAATAATTAAAAATGAAAAATTCCTGAAAAATTCAGGAATTGTCAATTATCTTTTAGAAACAACGGATAATCGTTTTTTTAATTTTCCGATTTTAAATTCAAAACTTTGAATTTTTTTACATCCTCGCTCCTTATCATAACAAGGATCATTATCCATTCTCCTTTCTATTTTTTCTACCCCCCTTTCATAATCATTTATTTGCTTGGAAATACTTCTGATCTCCGCTCTCTTTTTTTCTTCTCTCAATCTTTTCTTCCTATTTCTCTTTGCCATTTCAATCTCCTTTTTTAAATTAATGTGCAAATTTAAAAAATCCGCCAAGATAAGCTATTAATAAAAACCTTGGCAATCTTGTGATAATTATACTGAAAAAAAATTTTTGAAAAGGCATTTTAAACGCTCCGGCCGAATAACAAACAATACTGAACGGAAGAGGAGTCAAAGCTCCAATCGCCACCGCTCCAAAACCATGTCTTAAAAATAAATTATGCGCTTGCTTATATTTTTTCTTACCAACAATTTTTTCAATATTCTCTTCGCTTAAAAAATGTCCCAAAAAATAATCAAAAGAACCCGCTAAAACACTTGCCACTCCTCCCAACAAAGCTAATTTTAAATAATTAAGCCCTAAAACCGAATAAGCAAATATTAAAGTATCCGGGGCAATCGGTTGAACAATTACATCCATCAAAAAACCGGCCGTTAAAAAGCCAACAACACCAAAACGATCAGCTAACCACAAAAAAAACACTTTTAATTTTGCGTGCCAAATAAAAAACGGGGAAACTATTATTATAAAAACAATTATTAAAAAAATAATTTTTTTATAATCAATTTTATTTCTTGAAAAAAAATACATATTTTATTTTTTTAATTCCAATTCATCTACTTTTTGCATAATTTTTTCCGCCAAATCAAAATCGTTCATTTCTTTATCGCCAAGTTCTGTGTAAAAAAAAGGTTTACCAATTCTAACTATTACTTTATTTTTTTTATTGCGAGAAAAAATTCTTTTCCAATCAATCCCTCTTCCACCATTTACGCATTCGCTCCCTTTCAAAAAAACCGGCACAATCGGTAAATTATATTTTTTGGATAAATAAGCTATTCCTCTTTTAGCCTTTTTTCTTTTTTTTCCTTTTGATATTCCTCCTTCCGGAAATATTAACAAATGCTTATTTCCTTTTAAATACTTTTCCGTGTCAACTAAAGTTTTTTTCAAATTATCTTTTTTAAAAAGCTGATAAGCCCCCAAATATTTTACAATAGGATAAGATTTAAACCAGGCCGGTTTCATCATATACCGAAAATCGGTTTTTAAAAAAACAGAAAAAGGAATAGAAGCGGATACTAAAAAAGCGTCTAAAAGACCCTTGTGATTAGCAATAACAAAAAATTGTTTTCCGGAAATTGATTTAAAATTATCTCCTCCAAAAACTTTTAAAC
>JALULG010000106.1 GCA_027040785.1 bacterium | reverse complement strand
TATTCTTTGATTTTGAATGGACAAAAAACAATAGAGGGGAGGTTAAATAAAGGAAAATTTGCGAATCTTAAAGTCGGCGATTTATTGATTTTGTCGCCGAAAAATATTAGTTTTGAGATTATAGAGAAAAATCAGTATAACAGTTTTAGGGAAATGATTGAAAGTGAAGGTATTGATAATGTTATCCCAAACGAGAAAGATATTGATAAAGCTGTGAGTGTATATTATCAATTTTATACTCCTGAACAAGAAAAGAAATTTGGAGTAATCGCTCTGAAAATTAGGAGGTTGTAAAATTTCTTAGATAAGTTACAATGTTTAATATGAATTCAAAAATAAACAAAAACTATAACCCTCAGGAACAGGAAAAAGGAATTTATGAAGAATGGGAAAAGTCAGGCGCTTTTTCTCCCCGAGGAAAGGGAAAAGGATATTGTATTGTGATGCCCCCGCCCAATGTGACAGGCATTTTGCATATGGGACATGCGACCATGTTGGTGCTGGAAGATATTTTGATTCGTTTTTACAGGATGAAAGGGCGGCGGACATTGTGGCTGCCGGGGACAGATCACGCCGCCATTGCCACGCAGACCAAAGTAGAAAAACTTTTGAAGGAGAAAGGTTTGACGCGCCATGACCTTGGCCGGGAAAAGTTTTTGGAGAAAGTGCGGGATTTTGCCCAAAAGTCCCATGATACTATTGCCCGCCAAATTAAGAAGATGGGGGCTAGTTGTGATTGGTCGCGGGAGGCTTTTACTTTGGATGAGGTAAGGACGCGGGCGGTGCGGACGGTTTTTAAGATGATGTATGAGGAGGGCTTGATTTATCGGGGGGAAAGGGTGGTCAATTGGTGCCCGAGATGCCATAGCACTTTGGCCGATGATGAGGTGGAATACAAACAGCAAAAGACAAAGTTATATACTTTCCGTTATAGCCCGGATTTTCCTTTGGTTATCTCTACTACTCGTCCAGAGACTAAATTAGGAGATACGGCAGTGGCCGTTAATCCGCAGGATGAGAGGTATAAGAAATACATTGGGAAGACCTTTAAAGTTGATTTTTTGGGCGTGCCTTTGTCTTTGAAAATTGTGGCCGACAGAAGCGTAGAGATGGACTTTGGCACCGGCGCTTTGGGAGTAACCCCGGCCCATTCTTTAGTGGATTGGGAGATAGCCCAAAACAATGGTTTGGAGATAAAGAAAGTGATTGATGAAGACGGACGAATAAGGAAAGGGTTTGGCGAATTTTCCGGCTTGAGCGCCCCAGAGGCGCGGGAAAGAATAGCCCAGCGTTTAGAAGAAGCCGGACTGCTCCTTGCGGTGGAGGAGATTGACAATAACTTGTCGCTTTGTTATCGGTGTGATACGCCTATTGAGCCTTTGCCTAGCCAGCAGTGGTTTATTGATGTTAACAAAAAAATTCCCCGCTTGAAAAAAAGCATTAAGGAGCTGTCTTTGGAGGCGGTAGAGAAAGGTGTTTTTGGCCGCCCGCCCATTCGGATATTCCCGGAAAGGTTTAAAAAAGATTATTTCCACTGGATGGAGAATTTGCGGGATTGGTGTATTTCTCGGCAAATTTGGTATGGGCACCAAATTCCGGTTTGGTATTGCCGCGGCCGGGATAAAGGCTGTTGTCAGGTAGGTTGCCACCAACCGATTGTCTCGGTGGAAACTCCGCGAGAGTGCCCGGTTTGCGGGAGTAAGGATTTAGTTCAAGATGAGGATACATTGGATACTTGGTTTTCTTCCGGATTGTGGACTTTTTCTACTTTGGCCCAATCCCCGGAGCAGATTAAATTAAAAGGCGGGAAATTGGTTATTGACAGCCCGGACTTTCGCGATTTTCATCCTACCCAAGTCTTGGAAACTGGTCGGGATATTTTGTTTTTCTGGGTGGCGCGGATGATTATTATGACTACTTATGCAGTAGAGGATATTCCTTTTTTTGATGTTTATTTGCATGGGCTAGTGTTGGACAAGGACGGCAAAAAGATGAGTAAATCCAAAGGCAATGTTATTGATCCTGTAGAGATGACGGAAGAATACGGCACCGATGCCACGCGCTTGTCTTTGGTGGTCGGGACAACCCCGGGCAATGATTTCCGCATCTCTCGGGAAAAAATCCAAAGCTACCAGAAATTTGTCAATAAATTATGGAATATTGCCCGCTTTATTTTGCAAGCCGAAAACAAAAGGAGCGGAGAACAGACAGAGGTTGATAATAAAAAGTTAACAGTGGCGGATAAGTGGATTTTGGCCAATTTATGGTCTGTTATGGTAACTGTAAAAACCGCATTAAAAAAATATGAATTTTCCTCTGCTGGAGAAGTATTACGAAGATTTACTTGGGAGGATTTGGCCGATTGGTATTTAGAGGTTTCTAAGTTTGAGAAAACAGAAGAAAAGGGCAAGATTCTGGGGCTGGTTTTGGAGAATTTGCTTAAACTTTGGCATCCGTTCATGCCTTTTGTGACCGAGAGAATCTGGGCCGAGATGGGCAAAAAGAGTCTGCTTATAGAGGAAAGTTGGCCGGACAGCCGGGATTTTAATAAGTGGTATGGTTATTCCACGGATGAGTTTGAAAAGATAAAAAATATTATTGTGGCTGTTCGCAACGCGCGGGCAGAAAACAAAGTAGAGCCGAGCCGGAAAATTAAAGCGGTGATATATGCCGGAGAAGATTATGAGCTTATCAAGGCGGCTGGAGTCTTGCTTCAAAATTTGCGGACCGGCATTGGGGAGCTGGAAGTAAAAAGAAAAGGCACTAAAATAGAAAGAGCTATTTATATTGCCGAGGAAGGGCTGGAGATTTATTTGGTGGGCGCGGTTGATGAGGAAAAAGAGAAAAAGAGACTACAAAAAGAAAAGGAGAACTTGGAAAAAGTGATAAAAGGGATTGAGGGTAAATTAAGCAATAATGATTTTGTTACCAAGGCGCCGGCCGAGATAGTTTCTCGGGAAAAGGAAAGATTAGAAAAATTCAAAACCGAACTTGCCCAGATAGAGGAAAAGTTGGCCGAGTTTTAGAGAAGTCAAATTATTTTTCTTCTTTAGTAAAGAAGGGTTAATAAGAGTTAGGTGAATTACAAAAGTTTTTTAAATAAAAATTCTTTACAGACATTCCAACATTCTGCAGAATGTTGGAATGTCTGTAAAG
>JALULG010000105.1:6243-9866 GCA_027040785.1 bacterium | reverse complement strand
ATAATTAAGTTGATTAGTCAATGGTTATAATAATTTTAATTATAGATAAAATGTCGTATTAGAAAAGGTAAATTTATTTTTTTAAAAATTTAAAAATGTTATAATCAGGATAAGATGAGATTTTGTTTATATTTATATATTGAATTAATGCTAATCTTTTGAAAATTATTTAAAAATAATCTTATATTTATGTTAAAAAACAAAAGACCAAAACAACTTTATTTTATTTTGATAATTAGCGCTTTTTTAATGCTTCCCGCTTTATTGGATCGTCATTTGTTTAATTTTTTTTACGATTATGATACCTACTATAATGACTATTTTCTTGTTGATAATTATAATCGTTCTTTTTCTCTTTTTATTTGGTCTTTGTCGTTTTTATTTAATTATATCTTTTTCGGATTATTGTTTGGGAGGAAGTGGGTTTTGATAGCTTTTTTTATTTATTAAATATTTTAACGATATCTTATGCCGTATTTGATTGGATTATTTTGATAACACGTAAGTCTATTTTTAATCACGGTAAAGTTACCGCAATAAAACTATACGGTCCCACTGTTATATATTCGGTTTTTGTGATTATTTTATTCTTTTTTACAAGATATTTGTATAAAAAATCCATTAATCATCCTTTTTTTAATTCAAATAAACCGAATAAGTTTTTAAAAAGTTTGATTTTTCTTCTTGTGACCCCGATTATTTTGTTGTTGGTTATTAATATATTAAGAGTAAAAGTATTAAAACCGTTTTGTCCCGATTTCTCGGTAATAGGTATATATTCTAGTAATAATAATTGTTATGATTTTGGAAAAGAAAAATACTATATCAAAGACAGGAAACCGAAAAGTTTTTCCAAATATAATAAGTTTTAGGTAAAAAACATATGTAAACCGCCTTTTTATTCGCATCTTTCGGAAGTTTATGCGATACCGGACAAGGGTTCGCTTTTGTATGATATTTTGAAATAAATTGGGATAATAAAGGTTAAGATGTTGATTGGTTTTTTTTATAATATTTATTGTGTTGAATTTATTTAGTATTATTTTGGTATCTCGTTTTCCTCATGTTATGCTAAATATTTCAATATCTTGGAGGAAAAGGTAAAAATTAAAATCCATGAGATTCTGAAATAAATTCAGAATGACAATAGGATCAACACGAGATCCTGAATCAAGTTCAGGATGACAGTGGAATTGACACGAGATTCTGAACCAAGTTCAGGGCGACAACGGAATTGCCAACGGCTTTGAAATAAACTTGATAACAGTTTATTTGCCAAAAAATTAATTTAAATTTAAGATTAAAATAGATAATAAATAATTTATGTCTTTGTTTTTACATTCTTTTTTGGTTTTGTTAAGTTTTTATCTTTTGGCAAAAGTTTGTGATGATTATTTTGTTGGTTCTTTGGATAAAATTGCCAAAAAATTAAAAATGTCCTCAGATGTGGCCGGAGCTACCTTAATGGCCGTTGGATCAAGCGCGCCGGAACTTTTTGTTTCAATTATCGCTTTGTTAAAGCCGGGAAATCACGAGGCGGTTGGAATGGGAACGATTGTTGGTTCGGCTTTGTTTAATATTTTGGTTATTATCGGCGCTTCGGCAGTGATTAGAAAAGCGGTTTTGGTTTGGCAACCGATTGTCAGAGACACTGTTTTTTATTCAATTTCAATTATTGCCTTGATTATTGCTTTTTGGGATGGGAAAATAGTGTTTTATGAGGCAATGATGTTTGTTGTGCTTTATCTTTTATATATATTTGTAGTTATAAAATGGCGGAAAATATTTCCTTATAAAGACGAGGAAAAAGAAGAGCCGGAAAACGATGTTTCGCCCGGTAAAAAAGGTTTTTGGCAAAAGATCACCAAGCCGATTGATTTTTTTCTTAATATCTTTTTTCCTAATCCGAAACATTTTTATTTTATTTTTTTAATTTCTATTATTTTGATTGCCGGTTTAAGTTGGGTTTTGGTGGACAGCGCCGTAATAGTGGCGCATATTTTAAATATCCCCGAAGTTATCATTGCTTTAACGGTTTTGGCGATTGGCACTTCGGTTCCGGATATGATGTCTTCTTTAGTGGTTGCCAAACAAGGGCGGGGAGGAATGGCGATTAGTAACGCAATCGGTTCTAATATTTTTGATATTTTGTTTGGTTTGGGTGTGCCTTGGTTTTTGGTTTTACTTTTTCAAGAAAAAACAATTCCCGTAAGCACGGAAAATTTATTAAGTTCCATTATTTTGCTTTTCGCAACCGTTTTGGTAATTTTTTTCTTGTTATTTTTGAGAAAATGGAAAATCGGCGCGAAAGCCGGTTATTTTTTAATAGCTCTTTATATTATATATCTTTTGTGGTCAATTGGTGTAAGTTATAATTTAATTTAAGGAGGAAAATCTAATGTTTAAAATGTTTTTTAAAGCATTTTCTTGGGTTTTTGTTTTTTTCTTTCCGGCAGGTAAAGATTTTGCGGAAAGATGTTTTGAGGGGTTTGAATATACCGGTTATGAAGAAGCGATAATCCTATCACTTTTTTTTAGCGCTTTTACACTGGTAATAATCGTTCTTTTGGTTTTTTTAAACGACCCATCTTTTTCAAGACAAGATTGGTCTAATTGGTTGATACCTTTTTGTTCTTGGTGTTTTGGGCAATCAATTTACAGAAGTGTAAAAGAGTTTTATGGTTAAAAATTTGGAGTAGATTTTATATGATTAAAATTAAAAAACCCTGCATTCGTCAGGGTTTTAATTTTTTAAATAGTTATGAAATTATTTATTTCGGCCATTCTTTAATTTGATCATCCAAGCAGGTAGCGATAGGATAATAAGTATCTCTACATTTAATTTTTTCTTTATCTAAGAGGTTTTGTAGAAAGTTTTCAATAAAGTCAAAAAATTCGTAAAGTTCAAAAGGAAAGCAGGCAGGAGAAATCGCAAAAACATTTTTTTCTTTTTCAATTACTCCCATTGGCCATTTTAAGTTTACGGAATTGATTAATTGAAGAAGCATTTCTTTTCCTGCGGAACTAATGAGTACATCTTCATCGTGTATTTTTTGATAAAATCTCCGGCGGTAATCATACGCGCAATTCCCTCCAAATAAAACCAGGCCTTTTCGTAGTCCTCTTTGCTGTTTTTCGAGAGGTGTTATATGTATTTTTTAAACTTTCTACCAAATATTCCGCTCCCGATATAAGTTTTTGGATTATTTCAGGATGTATGCGTTCGGTTAGAGGGCTTAAATCGAGCGGGAAGTTGATTTGTTTGCTTAAAAGTCTGATAAGAGAAGCGCTTTTTGTGGTTAATTCTTTTTCTCCTTCTATTGGTAGATTATGTTTCCATAATTTACCTTTTTCTTCTAATGATTTTAATTCTTCCGTAAGAGTTTTTACGAGATGATAATCAAAAGTGTTTGTCATGATATTTCTCCTTTTTTTAATTTAAGAATATTGTAAAGGGCGTTTATAATTTTGCAGTTTAGCAAAATTTAGATTTATGTCAACGATATATTTGCTTTTTTTGCTTTTTAATTTTTATGATATAATTAAATAAGAAATATTAAACAATTAAATTTTTTTAAATTAAAAATTTAAAATATTAGTTTTATGAAACAACAATTGAAAAT
>JALULG010000105.1:0-6233 GCA_027040785.1 bacterium | reverse complement strand
GTGTGGGGATTATAATAATAGTTTCTATATTTTTTGTTTGGCAGTATTTTATGCAAGATAAAATTTTTTCAAGCAAAAAGCATCTAACTAAAAGCACAAAAAGTAAAATTTTAAATAATTATCTTGGAAGCTATTATAAAGGAAATTATGTTTGGGGTGGAGCAATGAATTTGGCGTGGAATGAATTGAATGATGAGATTTTACATGAAAAATTAAAATTAGCAACAAAGGATAAAATTGCTTTGGAAATGGTATCAAAATTAAATGACTCCCCATTTTCTAAAAAAGATTTAGATGAAGAAAGTTGTTATATTAAGGCCGGTTATGGGCAAAAAACGGTTGATAAGATTAACAAAGAATTAAGAGAAAAATTTCCGGAAAAAAGTTTTCAGGATTTAGATTTACAACTTGATCCGAAGGATATTATATCCTATGCTTATCTTTTTAAAAAAGTAGAATACAAAACTCAATTTAAAAAAGATGATGTTTTGTTTAACGGAAAAAAAGTAAAAGGTTTTATTGCTGACAATGAAGCGCAAAGAGAAAATATAAAAATTATTAAATACGAAAATGATGATAAATTTATTATTAAATTACAGCTGAAAGATAAAAACGATGAACTGATTTTGGCAAAAGGGTATGATATGACAAATCCGCAAATAGTAGTTGAAGAAATTAACAAAAATAACAAAGAATATCTTTCCACAATTGATGAGTCCGACAGATTTGAAGCTCCAAAATTACACTTAAATTATCATCGTGATTACGTTGAATTAATTGGAAAATATTTATCTAATAGAAATTTTACCGATTATCTTATTGGTAAAATGTTTGAAAATATTAAATTTGATATGAACGAGGAGGGTGCTCGAGTGGAAAATGAGGCGGTTATTGCGGTACTCAAAACCACATCTTTTGGCCCCAAAAAACATAAAGAGTTTATTTTAAACAAACCATATTGGGTGATAATGAAAAGACGTAATTCTCAAAATCCATATTTCATTTTGGGTGTTAATAATTCAGAATTAATGGAGAAATAAAATAATTATGATATCTGAAAAAATAAAAATAATTTTGCATTCCGGTATTCCCTTACTTTTTTTAGGATTTATTTATACGTGGAATTTTATGGCGGTTGCAATGGTTTATATTTTACAAGAAAGTATTTTTTTTGTTTTAAATTTTTTAAAGAGAGGATTTGGTTCTTTGATGACCAAGATAATTAAAAACCTTCTTTTTTTTATTGTTTTTGTGTTTGTTTTCGTTTTTTTTGTTTTTATTTCGGTTATGAACAAAGAGGTTTTTAGCTATTTTTTGATTTTTAAAGGGGCTATTTTAGCGCTTTTTTATATTATTTTTTTATATTATACTATGCCAGAGCAAGTTATTGGGAAAAAAGAACAAGAAGCAATGAAAACTTTTATTAATATGGCTATTATTTTAATAGTTTTGGGATCAATTTTAGATAATATTTTTTCTCAAAAAATAGTTAATATTGCTTTGATTTTTCTTTTAATAATAATTAAAATTGTTTTAGATTTGCAAAATTTAAATAAAAATACAGAGAATAAAGAGTTTATAACTTGATTTTTTTAAAGAATAAGTTATAATTAGGTAGTTATTATTAAATTCGCTTCATTAGGAAGCGCTTATTTTTTTATGGAAATTAGAAATATTGCGATTATTGCCCATGTAGATCATGGTAAAACAACTTTAACCGATGCTTTAATGAAACAAACCGGTATGACCGATGGAAATGTCAGTATGGACAATAATTCATTGGAGCAAGAAAGAGGAATTACCATTTATTCAAAAAACACTTCAATCGTTTATAAAGATACAAAAATAAACATTGTTGATACGCCCGGTCATGCTGATTTTGGTTCAGAAGTTGAACGTGTTTTACGTTCTATTGATTCTGTTTTGCTGGTGGTTGACGCCCAAGAAGGACCAATGCCTCAAACAAAATTTGTTTTAAAAAAGTCTTTGGAATTAGGATTAAAGCCGATTGTGATTATTAATAAAATAGATAAGCCGGCAGCTCAACCGGAAGAAGTTTTGGAAAAAGTTTATGAATTATTTTTGGACTTGGGGGCTAATGATGAGCAACTTGATTTTAAAACAATTTATACAATTGCTCGTGATGGAATAGCAAAAAGAAATATTAAAGATAGTTCAGACAATTTAAATCCTTTATTGGATTTAATCTTAGAAGAAGTTCCTTTGGCAAGTGATGAAAAAAAAGCGAATAAAAATTTACTTTTACAACCTTTTAATTTGGCTTATGATAATTTTTTAGGCAGATTGGCAATTGGTCGTATTTACGAAGGAACTCTTCACTCAGCCGAGAAAGTATTTATTAAAAATAACAAGAACGAGGTTCGTTCGGGAAAAATAAGTAAAATATTTACTTTTAAGGGCTTGGAGCGAGAAGAGGTGAAAGAAGCGAAAACGGGCGATATTGTAATGATTGCCGGTTTGCCTGATATTTTTATCGGGGAGACTATTTGCAATAAAGAAAGCCAAGAGGTTTTACCGGCTATTAATGTTGATGAGCCGACAATTACACTTAATTTTTTGGTTAATAATTCTCCTTTTGCCGGTCGGGACGGAAAATATGTGACAACCAGACAGATAAAAGAAAGATTGGAAAAAGAATTGGAAGTGAATGTTGGTTTAAAAGTAGATTTTTCTCAAAATGATTATTATAAAGTTTCCGGCAGGGGAGAAATGCATATTGCTATTTTATTGGAAAATATGAGACGAGAGGGCTATGAATTGCAAATTTCTCAACCTCATGTGATTATTAAAGAATTTGACGGCAAAAAGCAGGAACCTTTTGAAGAAGTGGTCATAACAATTCCGGAGGAAATGTCCGGAACGGTTATTGAAAAACTTTCTCGTCGGAAAGGAAAAGTTATTTCTATGAAACCGGAGAACGGTATTTTTAAATTGGTTTTTGAAGTGCCAACGCGAGGTTTGTTGGGATATAGAAATGAATTTGTGATTGATACCAGAGGGGAGGGGATTTTGTATAGTCGGGTGATTGGTTTTAAAGATTATGTTGGTGAAATTGAAAAGCATCAAGTCGGCTCAATGGTTTCGATGGCAACCGGAAAAGCGTTGGGTTTTGCTTTGTTTAATTTACAAGAGAGAGGAACTCTTTATATTGAGGCAAATACCGATGTTTATGAAGGAATGGTGATTGGAAATGTTTCCAAAGGAAATGATTTAATTGTTAATCCGACTAAAGGAAAACAATTGACCAATATGCGAGCTTCCGGTTCGGATGATGCTATTCGTTTAACTCCTCCAATGGTTTTGGACTTGGAAAAGGGAATGAGTTTAATGAATGAAGATGAGTATTTGGAAATTACTCCCAAGAATATTCGTTTGCGAAAAAAGTTTTTAACTGAAAATGAAAGAATAAGAGCTGCGCGTCAAAAATAAAAATTTATTTCTTGTTTTCTTTATTTTTGGTATAATAGGTATAAGAAAGGATTATTTTTTATGTCTCCTGAATATTTCAATATCTCGTTTTCTTCCCATGTCGTGCTGAATTTATTTCAGCATCTCGGGGGAACAGGCAAACTTAAAAACCACGAGACCCTGAAATAAATTCAGGGTGACAGTGGTTTCTCTTATGTCATGCTGAGTTATTCAGTATATCGGAAAATAAGTAAAACCACATTATTATCAAATTTAAAATAATGAAAAACAAAAAATTGGAAATCAGTGTTTTTGTATCCGGTTTTGTTGTAATGGTGTTTGAAATAGTGGGGTCAAGAGTTCTGGTCCCTTATTTGGGAACTTCCATTTTTGTTTGGACAAGTTTAATCGGAGTTATTTTGGGAAGTTTGAGTTTCGGCTATTATTTTGGCGGAAAACTGGCAGACAAAAAAACATCTTTTAAAATTTTTTCTTTAATTATTTTTTTGGCCGGAATTTCCATTTATTTGATGACCGTTTTAAGACTTCCGGTGTTGATTTTTTTAAGAAAATTTTTTCTCGGTATCAGGTCCAGTTCGTTTTTCTCTTCTTTATTTTTATTTTTTCCGGCCAGTTTTTTCTTGGGAATGGTGACTCCTTATGCTGTTAAATTAAAAATGAAAGATTTAAAAAAAACCGGGAAAACAGTCGGTAATCTTTATGCTATTTCAACTTTGGGCAGTATTGCGGGGACGTTTTTAGCCGGTTTTTACTTAATTCCTTTCTTGGGAACAAGCAAAACTCTTTACATTTTAGCCGGCATTCTAATAGTTTTATCATTATTTCTTTCTTTGAATATAAAAATCAAGGAAAAAATTTATTTTCTTTTTTTGATTATATTGACTCTTTTTTTTCATAATTATTTTAAAAGTTTTTTAAACGAGGATTTTATTGATATTGATACTTTTTACAATCGGGTTTGGATTTATGATTTTACCGATTCATTAACAGGTAAAAAAGCGCGGGCCATGGTAATTGCTAATGAAAATTCCTCAGCATCTTTTTTAGATAATAATGATTTGGTTTATGAATATTTAAAGTATTATAATTTGGCGCAACATTTTAATCCCGGCTTTCAAAAAACTTTATTGTTTGGCGGAGCGGCTTATTCTTGGCCAAAATATTTTTTAGAAAAATATTCCAAGGCGACTATTGATGTTGTGGAAATAGATCCGGGCATTACTGAAATTGCCAAAAAGTATTTTCGTTTAAAAAATAATCCGCGAATGAGAATTTTTCATGAAGATGGACGTTCTTTTTTAAATAGAACAACAGAAAAATATGATGTTATTTTCGGAGATGCTTTTAATTCTCATTATTCTATTCCTTTTCAATTAACCACTAAAGAAGCGGTTGAAAAATATTATCATATTTTAAATAATAAAGGTATAATGATTGTAAATATTGCTTCGGCGGTTGAGGGTAAAAAGGGAAAATTTTTAAGAGCCGAATACAAAACTTTTAAAGAGGTTTTTCCGCAAGTTTTTGTATTTCCGGTTCAATATCCTAAACAAGGAGAAATTTTTCAAAATATAATATTAATTGCTTTAAAATGCGATTGTTGCGTTACTTTGAAAAGTGATGATAAAAAATTAAATCAATATTTAAATCATTTATGGCAAAAGAAAATTGATGATGATTTACCGATTTTAACAGACGACTATGCGCCGGTTGATTATTATATAAATCAAAATTTTTAATAATTAAAATAAAAATATGATTAAAAAAATTTCTATTTTTTTTCTTTTGTTTTTTTTACTTTTTTGGGGTAATTTTTCTTTAGCCAAAAATGATGAACCGATTTTGTTTTACGGAGAGGGTTGTCCTCATTGTCAAAAAGTTGAGAAATTTTTAAAAGAAAATAATCTTGATAACAATATTGAAAAAAAAGAGGTTTATCATAATCCGAAAAACGCTCAAGAATTTAATAAAATTTGCGAAGAAAAAGGACTTGGTTTAGAGAAAAGAGGAGTACCGTTTTTGTATGATGATGGAGAGTGTTTCATCGGAGATGATCAAATAATTTCGTATTTAAAAAATAAGAAAAGTAAAAACGCTGGCAATGCTTCGGAAACTAAAAAAAGTTTTATGGAAAAGTTAAATATTTTTATATTGATAGGAGCGGCTTTAACTGATGCGATCAATCCGTGCGCTTTTGCTGTTTTGTTGATTTTAATGTCAACGGTTTTGGCAAATGGTGATAAAAAGAGGGCTCTGTTTTCCGGATTATCTTTTTCTTTTTCCATTTTTTTATCTTATTTTTTAATGGGGTTGGGAGTTTACTCTATAATTTCCAATTTTGAAACCTCTCAAATTTTTGTAAAGATAATAGGTGTTTTTGCGATTTTAATCGGACTTTTTAATTTAAAAGATTATTTTTGGTATGGAAAGGTTTTTGTAATGGAAGTTCCGATGTCATGGCGTCCGAAATTGAAAAAAATAATTAGTTCCGTGCTCAGTCCTTTGGGGGCTTTTTTGATCGGTTTTTTGGTTAGTTTGTTTTTATTGCCTTGTACCAGCGGTCCTTATATTGTGATTATCGGAATGTTGGGACAAAAAGTTCTTTTTTGGAAAGCGGTTGCTTTGCTTTTGTTTTATAATTTGATTTTTATTCTTCCGATGCTTTTAATTACTTTGGGGGTTTATTTTGGGCTTAATGTTGAAAAAGCTGAAAAAATCCGTTTAAAAAGAATAAAATTTTTACATTTAATCGCCGGAATTATTATGATAATGATGGGGTTGGT
>JALULG010000104.1 GCA_027040785.1 bacterium | reverse complement strand
CCTTATAACATAATCCAACTTTATATTATCAAGGAGTTCCAAATGTTAAAAATTTTTAGCGTTAGCATTTTTTTTTTTTCTTCTTATAACATAATCCAATTTAATTTTATTTTGGAGTTAAAAATGCTAAACCATACAAGCTAATTTAGTTAGCTATATCCAAATAGAAACACGCACGAACCCAGCAAGATTTTCGATTTAGAAAATCTTCGTCACCCTTTTAGGGACCCTACCAACGTAAAACTTGTATTGGGATGAGTTATTGAAGTAGAAGTAAATACGTTTAAGCGCAAACGTTTATATAATAAGTATAGAAATTTTTTTTAGCGCTTAAACGTATAGAACCGAACCAATAAGTCAGACCAATACACCCAACCCAACCAGTGCGTGTAGGTTAGTTGTTACGTCCGTGTGCAACTTGTGCGACCACCGATAGGTCAGGAGCCAAGTTGCGCATCCAAGCGCGAATTACACTTTTTAAGTGTATGAGCGTCTTGGGTGTCAAGCGCGTAGCGTGTCTCTTTGGTCGTCAAAGAGACAAACGCGCAGCGCAAGTAATTCCAAGCTGGGATTTTTCCCATAGCGCAGGAATTGCTATCGTAGTCCCGTAAGCGTTAATCGCGTTAATTTATATAAAGTAATGTAAATTTACGCGTTAAGTGGATAACAAAACGGCAAAAATAACCGCCTTATATTTTTTTATAAAAATCCTTTTAGGTTATTGTTTTGTTACCCCAAGTTGTAGTGTCCCAAACTTTTTGCAACAAAATACAGTTAGTTGCCCTCTTAAATAAAAATGTGTAGCGTGGAGCACATTTAAAACAAAATCCATCATCTTAACTTAGCCTTTTGGCACTACGCGCTTACAAATCCCTGTTGGGATTTATCTATACGTTTATTTTAAAACGAGAATGTATAGGTAAATCCCTCTTGGGTGTTTAAATTAGGAGTAAAGGAGTAAAAAATGTTTAATGAAAAGAAAATAAAAACGTTACAAAAACTTTTTGCGTTAAAAGAAATTAATAACGCAAACTTGTTTGGGTATAGGCTAAAAAAATTCTTAGAAGCAAATGCCAAGATAAAAAAAGGGAAAGTAGAAATCAACCAAGGCATAGTTATTAGCGGTATAATTATGATTTTAGAAGACCTGCATAAGCGCGAAAAGACACAAGCAATAAAAAAAATTAAAGTAAATCTAAAAGGAATAAAGCACCCAGTGCTACGAGTTCATGGTTCAGAAATTTTAGAACTTTATCAGGAGGGATTGGGCGCACGAAGAATAAAGCAAATATTAGAAATGAAATATAATTCGAAAATTTCGCACGTTGCGATTCATAATTTTTTACGCCAACAACCTATAATTAAGGAGAATTGATATGAAATCGAAAGGCGCGAACTTGAAAGGTGGAAGCTTCGACAAGCAAATCCAAAACGCTTTTTATAGAACTCTTGCGTTGGGAGAAGGTAGGCATATGAAGATTGGAGATAATAAAACGCACTCTATTGAGTTAGCAAAAAAAAGGACAATGTATTTAAACGATTTTAAGAAATTTTTAGAAGAAAAAGGCGTAAATAAGGGAAAAATCAATCAGTATATGACAGAAGATACTATTCAAAATTTTATCGAAGAAAGAACGGATAACCTTAGCGCCAAGAGCGCGTTGGATTACACGACAGGATTTAACTCCCTTATGAAAGCGCTCCAACAAACAAAAGTTGAAATACCTGCAAATCCAAGCGAGAATGATTTTTTAAAAAATTATCGGGAAGAATTTAGGGCGGAGATGAAAGAAATGCAGGTGGAGACAGGAAGATATATTCAAGATTTATCCCAAAAATTAGAAACATTAAAAGAAATACGATACGAGAGTTACGTTGTCGCACATCTTCAAGAAACTACGGGATTACGTGTAAGCGAAGCGCTGGAAGTGATAAGAAATTTTTCAGACTACTACGACCCCAACACAAATAGTCTTAACGGAATAGTTGGGAAAGGCAACCATATGTATGAGCCAAAAACTATTGATTACCAGTTAGCGCAAGAAATACAAAAAGTTGAGAGTGTTCCGACATATAGCGCTTACCGAGAAGATTTACAGGAAGTTGGAATAAATAGAAGCCACGATATTCGATTGACCTACGCAAAGGATTTGTTCGAACACAAATTGGAGCAAGGGATAAATTATAAACAAGCGTTGGGAGAAGTGAGTCGAGAATTGAATCACCATAGACCCCAAATGACGCTTTACTATCTTTCGAGAGCGTAATATATTATCAAATTATTTATATAAATTATTTAATATAAATTAGCGTATCTACTGGACGCAACAAGGCGCCCAGGATGACGCAAAAATGGAGAAAAGTTATACTGCTATCAATCCCCATTCAAGTTTTGCGTCATTATTTTTTCGCGTAAAATATAATTTCCATTTTCCCAAGTGTAAAATTCTTCAAAAATCTCAATCCAAAGAGCCTCTTGCTCTTGGCTTAACGCTATCAAATCGTTATCAATTTCATCAACGTTCATCATTTTTTTGAGTAGCCCACCCGAACTATAAAATCTCATCTTGTGCGTCTGTTTAATGATATTTTTAAAATCTTTGTCGGTTTGATTTATTAGTTCCGTGTGTTTAGTAGAGTATTTTGCAACTTCGAAAACTGCGCTTTGGAGAGGACTTAGTTTGCTGTTTGGTTTGGAGCGAATAGGGCGAATATCGAGAACGGGCGTGTAATCAACTCTAAGCGCTTTTTGCCACATTTCCACCCATTTTGAATGTTTAATGTAATTTCTACTTTTATAGTAACCACTTGGGACAATAAGCAAGACGTGCAAGTGGGGATGAACTTCCCCTTGTTTTGTGTTACTCCCAATAATTTCAAGCGCTTTAAAATGTCCTAATATAGCGCTTTTGAAGACTTTTCGTTCCGACATTCTTTTGAACGCCAAATTAATTTCTTTTACAGCGTCTTTTAGCTCATCGCTTGGACGATTCTTGATAGTTAGCGTAAGAAAAAGATACTTAACTTTTCTTTCTTGCTCTATTAATATAAATGCTTTCAATAATTCTCTTGTAAGATTTATATTACGGCGCCAATTACACGTAGCGCAGAACCTGAACTTGCAAAAGTTTGCAAATTTTAGTCTTCTCCTGAGTTCTTTCGTCTCCAAATGCTC
>JALULG010000103.1 GCA_027040785.1 bacterium | reverse complement strand
TTATAATATAAAAATAAAAAAACAAAAAGTTTTATTTTCAAAAAGGAGATAAAACAACACAAAAATGAAAAACAAAAAACAATTCAACCTAATATTAATACCCATCTTTATTTTAGGTGGTTTTTTATTGCTTAAAAATACGGTTTTTGCTTCTGAAATATCTTCCCAAAACATTTTAAAATTAATCAATCAAGAAAGAAGCGAACATAATTTACAGCCCTTAAAAGAAAACCATAAATTAAAAATAGCAGCCGATAAAAAAACTGAAAGTTTATTAAAATATAACTATTTCTCCCATACTTCTCCGGAAGGAAAAAGATTTTTTAAATGGATAGAAGAGGCTGATTATCAATATCTTTATGCCGGAGAAAACCTGGCAATGGATTTTATGACGGCTGAAGGAATAGTTGACGCCTGGATGAAAAGTAAAAGTCACAGAGAAAACATTTTAAGCGATAAATATACGGAAACCGCCATTAGTGTCAAAGCCGGTATTTTTAAAGATCACCCGACCATTATGGTATCTCAAATATTTGGCAGACCTAAAATAAGCGAAAAAGAATTAACAAAAAACAATATAAATGCTATAATAAACAATAATAAAAAAAATCAAGGAACAGTTGCCGGAGCAAAAATCAAAAATGTTCCTTTATATAATGATTTTATAATGATAATTTTTACTTTATTTTTAATTATTATTAACACAATTTTGGTAATTGACAATATAAACTTTGTTTATCGGGTTAAAATATTGTTTTTGGAAACAAAAAATTACCCAAAACATAAATATGTTTAAAATGTTAATCATTCCCATAATTGTTATGGGATTAACACAATTTATTAAAATAATCACCAAACAAAATAAAGGACGCAAAACAATAGAATCTTTAACCGCTTACGGAGGAATGCCTTCATCGCATACAGCTTACATAACTTCTTTGGGATTATTAATAGCTCTTAACGAAGGGGTAAATTCCCCTGTTTTTGCTTTATGGTTTATGATTTCCGTTATAGTAATTAAAAATGCATTGGGATTAAGACAAGAAGTTTCGCGACATTCCATTGCTTTGGAAAAAATAAATCAAAAAATCAAAACTTCCATCCCCTCTTTAACTCACCGTTTGGGGCATAAACCAAGCGAAGTTTTGGTTGGTTTTATTTTTGGTATTATAATAACCTTAATTTTTGACTATTTGTGGAGAATCTTTTTTTAATTAAAAACGGTAATTATCGTTATATCAATGAAATTCCGTTCATATCCGAAGATTTTTCCAGTTCCATAATTTTTAAAATAGTCGGAGCAACGTCCGCTAAAACTCCCACCGGTCTTAAATAACTCAAATCTTTATCTATCGGATGCAACATTTTGGTATCTTTTTGATAAAGATCTTTTTTAATCACAATAAAAGGCACCGGATTGTTGGTATGCTCTTTTTTTATTTCTCCAACTCTCTGATTTATCATATCTTCGGCATTACCATGATCGGCCACAATCACTACCGCTCCATCTTTTATTAAAACCAATTCCACAATTTCTTTCAAACAGGAATCCACCGTTTTTACGGCCTTAATAGTCGCCGGAATATCGCCGGTATGACCAACCATATCCGTATTGGCAAAATTAATGGCTATAAAATCATATTTATCTTTAATAATCTCCTCCACGGTTCGCTTGGTAATCAATTTAGCCGACATTTCCGGCGCTTTAGCATAGCTGGAAACACGAGGAGAAGGAATAATTACATTATCTTCCAAAGGAAAAGGATCCTCTCGCCCACCATTTAAAAAATAAGTAATATGAGCATATTTTTCCGTTTCAGCAATATGAAATTGAGTTAATTTATTTTTACTAATCACTTCTCCCAAAGTATTTTTAATATTTGTTTTTACAAAAGCAACTTCAACGGGCAAACCTTTTTCATATTCGGTTAAAGTAACAAATTTTAATTTTTTAAGATAAGATCTTTTAAATTTGTCAAAAGAAGGCAATACAAAGGCCTTGGTTAATTCTCTGGCTCTATCGGGACGAAAATTAAAAAAAATTACCCCATCATTTTCTTGTACCGTTGTCAATGCTTGTTTGTTTTTATCAGTAATAACGGTTGGAATAAATTCTTCATCAAAATTTTCTTTTTCATAAGATTTGGAAATGGCTTCAATAGGATCAAAAAAAGAACGTTCCGCTTTTCCGGTAGTCATCATAGTGTAAACTTTTTCAATTCTTTCCCAATGATTATCTCTGTCCATCGCGTAAAACCTCCCGGATAAAGTGGCAATCTTACCAATTCCCAAACTTTTTAATTTATTAATCAAACGAGATATCAAATTAATAGCATCATTATATTTTGTATCTCTACCATCTAAAATGGCATGAATAAAAACTTTTTTTACATTTTTAGTTTTTATCATTTCTAACAAGCCATATAAATGACTGATATGACTATGTATTCCACCATCTGATATCAAACCGATAAGATGTAATTGAGAATTATTGGTGTTTACATAATTTATCACCGAATTCAAAGCTTTGTTATTATAAATACTGCCATCTTCGATAGATTTTGATATTTTCATTAAATTTTGATAAACAATTCTACCGGCCCCGATATTCAAATGTCCGACTTCGGAATTCCCCATTTCTCCCCAGCCCAAACCAACCCCTTCTCCGGAAGCTTGTAATACACCGGTCGGAAATTCATTAACCATTTTATTAAAAAATTGCGGATTAGCTTGACTAATCGCATTACCTGACGATGGAGAAGCAACTCCCCAACCATCTAAAATTATTAAAACTGTTGGTTTTGGACGCATAATTAATGTTTTTTTATCAAACTTTTCCCTGTCATTTCTGGGGGTTTTTTAATTTTTAAAAATTCAAGGATTGTCGGAGCTATATCTCCCAAAACCCCTTTTTGTCTTAATTTGATTTTTTTATATTTATCATTTACAAAAATAAAAGGAACCGGATTTTTAGAATGAGCCGTGTCCACTTCTCCTGTTTTTAAATCAATCATTTCTTCAACATTTCCATGATCAGCCGTAATAATCAAAGTTCCTTTTAATTTCAAAATCAGATCTTTCATTTCTCGCAAACTTTTATCAACAGATTCAACCGCTTTAATTCCGGCTTTTAAATTTCCGGTATGTCCTACCATATCGGGATTGGCAAAATTACAAACTATAACAT
>JALULG010000102.1 GCA_027040785.1 bacterium | reverse complement strand
GATGATAACAATGTTGAGCCGGACAAAACCGTCGAATCGGAAAAATCTGTCAAACAGAAAAAAACCGGTTTAAATAGTCCTCAAACAGTGAAATTCGAGACATCCGATAGTTGCGATGAACTTCTTTTTTAATTTTTTTTAAGATCTTTTTACTTATTTTTTCCATATGTTAAATAATTTATTTTTTGGCGATATTTTTTTAAGAAAGTCTTTTTTAGCGCGATTAATCAAAGTTCCAACCGTTCCGACAGGTTTTTTTAAAATATCCGATATTTCTTTATAATCACGCTCCTCTAAAAACTTTAAAACCAATACCTCTCTATATTTAACATCCATTTCAGATAAAATTTTATCTATATTTTTCCTTAAAATTTCGTTATCTATCTTATCTTCGATAGAAAAATTATAAATAATTTTATTAACAAACTCTTCATCCCAATCCTTTTGCGGTCGAACTTTTATTTTACGAAAATTACTAATCACCTCATTATGAGTAATTCTGTAAATCCAAGATGAAAATTTTAAAGAAGTATCAAAATCATTCAAATTTCTATAAACTTTTATAAAAACATCTTGCAATAAATCTTCAATATCTTCATCTCTTAAATTTCCAATCCTTTTAATATAATAGAAAAGTTTTTTACTGTAACGATCAACCAAACACCTAAAATATTCCGGTTCTTTTAAAACAGCGGACACTAGCTCCTCGTCTTTGAGTTTTTTACAATTATCTTTTAGAGGCATAAACGCCATCAAAATTTAAAATTAAACCCAGATAAACAATTTAGTTGACACCTATAATAAATTATACGTATTTTTTTTATTTTTCTTTCATTTTCAAAGAAAAAAGACGATTTTATCGTCTTTTCTTCTTAAAAAGCTTTCTCAACTTACTCAATCTTCTAATAATTCTATATAAAAAACTTTTTCCTTTTTTTAACCTTAATTCCCAGAGACCGAAAAACTCAAGATAATTTTCTTTTGGAGCAAATCCTTTTTTAAACCTGGTAATACCATCCCAGCTTGTTTGACTACTTGTTTTTTTTCGGAAAGATTTAACTCCACCAAAATCATAATAAAAATAGCCTTTTTCAATACTGTCCGATATCATTTTCCATTGAAGTAAATACGGCGCCATAACAAAACGAAATTTATTACTTGAAGCTCCGTGCATATAAACGGAAACTTTCCCAAAACTACCCAAAATGGCGCCGGCGACAATCTCTTCTTTGTATTTTGCCAAATATAATTTTATTTTTAAATTTGAAGTATTTAACAATTTCCAATAATAATCTTTTGAATGAATTGCAAAATTATCTCTTTTGTGAGTTTCTTTTAAAAGTTCCCAGAATTTTTCAAAATCATCCAAACTGTTATTGGTTAAAAAAACTTCTACCCCTTTTCTTTCAGCTAAACGAATATTATATCTATGTTTTTGCTTCATTGATTTCAAAATATCTTCTTTTTCTTTCTTTAAATTTAAACGCAAAGTTGTTTTTGGTTGAATGTCTCTATCAGCTCTTTTTAATTTTAATTTTGAAAAAATTTTTTTATTTGTTTTAGTGTCTTCATATTCCAAAAAAGAAAAATCAAAACGAAGCACCATCACATTTTCTTCTTTGCCGATTTTTTTTATTTCTTCAATAAGTACTTTTAAAATTTCAAAAGAAATTTTTCCTCCTTTAACAATCGGACCTCTGGGGATATCCAAAGTAACCTGTCTTAACGCCAAATTATCCTTAATAAGTAAACAAGTAGCCAACAAATTATTCTTATCATCCTCAACTCCAATCCGCCAAATTTTTTTTCCCAAATCTTTTTGAAAATCACCCCAAGCCCAAGATTGCAATAAACCGCCATCATCAGCATTATGAGAAACAAAATAATCCCAATCTTCTTTTTGTTCTTCTTTAAAAAATAAAATATTCATAATTTAAACAACAATACTTAATATCTTTCCTTTAATAAAAATAATTTTTTTAATTTCTTTCCCCTCTAACCATTTTTTAACATTTTCATTGGCAAAAGCTATTTTTTTAAGCTCTTCTTCGTTAATATCGGCATTAACCTCTAATTTTGCCCTGACTTTTCCGTTTACTTGAACCACGATCAAAACCTTTTCTTCTTTCACCAAACTTTCATCATATTTCGGCCAAGCTGAAAGAAAAATTGATTTTTCTTCTCCCACTTTTTGCCACAGCTCTTCGCTGATATGCGGGGCAAAAGGCCCTAAAATTTGTAAAAATAATTTATAATCTTCTTTGTTGATTTTTTTGGCAGATGTCATTTTATTAACCAAAATCATCATTTGGGCAATCGCAGTGTTAAACTTGAATTCATCAATATCTTGGCTAACTTTTTTAATTGTTTTGTGTAATTCTCTTTGAATTTCCTCATCACTTTTTTCATCACTTACTTTTTCAAATAAGGCGACAATCTTTTCAATAAACTTACGCGCGCCAATCAAACCGTTGGTACTCCAAGCGCAAGATTGCGAAAATGGCCCCATAAACATTTCGTAAACTCGCATAGCATCAGCCCCATATTCTTCTACAATATCATCAGGGTTAATTACATTACCCCAACGCTTACTCATTTTTCGTCCGTCTTCGGCCATAATCAAACCAACATGACGCAATTTTGTAAACGGCTCTTCATAATTAACCACACCAATATCATATAAAAATTTATGCCAAAAACGAGCGTAAATCAAATGTCGCGTAGCGTGCTCGGCTCCGCCAACATAAAAATCAACCGGGGACCAATATTTTTCTTTTTCTTTATCAACCAATGCCTTGTCGTTGTGCGGATCAATATACCGCAAATAATACCAACTGGATCCGGCCCACTGAGGCATTGTGTTTGTTTCCCGTTTAGCAGGCCCTTTGCATTTTGGACAAGTGGTATTGACCCATTCATCAATATTGGCCAGCGGAGACTCTCCCGTGCCGGTCGGCTCATAACTCTCCACTTCGGGCAAAGTGACGGGCAAGTCTTTTTCCGGCACCGCCACTACTCCGCACTTCTCACAATGCACCACCGGAATCGGCTCCCCCCAATACCTTTGCCGAGAAAAAACCCAATCTTTTAATTTGTAATTAGTCGCTCTTTTTCCAAGTCCTTTTTCTTCCAACCATTCAATCATTTTTTCTTTGGCTTTTTTAGTTGGCAAACCATTTAAAAAATCGGAGTTAATAGCAATACCTTCTTCTGCTGACAAAAATAATTCTTTATAAAAATCATTTTCAGCTAACCAATTATAAACATTTTCTGGTTTTTCTTTTGGCTTTTCATCATTAAATGTCATTCCATAAATATCAATTTGATCATTAGTATCAGAATTTAATTCAAACTCTTCTATTTTTCCGTCTTTATGTTTAAAAATAAAATAAAAATTTTCACCGGTATAAAATTCGTTCCAAAAATGATTTTCCATTTTTTCTCTAATCAATTTTTTGTATTCCTCTATTTTATCAAACGGAATAAAAATATGATAACGATCTTTTTTCTTTTCTACAATTTCAACTCCAATATTTTTTAAATCATTTTCAGTAATATTTTTAGTTCCCATTAAAACACTACGCGCTTTATTATCTTTTTTTAACACAACCGGTCTTATTTTGATTTCCGCATCATTCTGCGTTCGTTCTGCGTTCTTCTGCGACGCAAAAGCGTAATCCCTTTCATCATGCGCCGGCACAGCCATAATAGCGCCGGTACCATAGCCCATCATCACATAATCCGCCACAAAAATCGGTACCTCTGCTGATGTCGCAGAACTACGCTGACTTGACGCCGAACCATGCAGAAAATTCTCTTCCGCGTAGTTCTGCGTATAGTCTGCGTCAGTCTGCGATTGCGAAAGTGTTTTCGCAATAACCGGATTTATTGCCATAATACCTTTAACTCGCACACCTGTTTTTTCTTTATTCAATTCAGTTCGTTCCATTTCAGTCTTCTTCTTTGCCTGTTCTTGATATTTTTTTATTTCATCATAATTTTCAATCTTATCTTTTAAATTTTCAATCAAGGGATGCTCAGGCGCAATTACCATAAAAGTGCAACCAAAAAGAGTGTCCGGGCGGGTGGTAAATACTTCTAGCGAAGTCGCGGAACCACGCTGACTTAACGCAGAAAACGCTGAATTAATCTGATTTCTGGCGGAATCATAAACCATTCTTTTTATTTCAAGGTCAGATGAGGAAAAATTAACTAACAAAGCTAATTTATAATCACTACCTTTTAAATAAGTCCATACTTGATTTAATTGCTGTTTTCCTATTTTAGGTAATGCCTTTAATTCTATTAAAACTTTATTTTCTACAACAAAATCAGGCTGATAAACACCTATTTTTTCATCTTCATACTTTATATCAATTCTTTTTTCAGACTCAAAAGATAATCCTTGTTTTTCAAATTCAATTTCCAAGGCTTTATGATAAACAGACTCTTTGTGCCCCAAACCAATCTTTTTTCGAACATTAAACATCGCCCCCCGAATCTTATAAGTCAAATCCTCAAACAAAAAATCACCTACCTTATTTTTTTCAGCGTTATTCTGCGTGCTTTCAGCGTTATTCTGCGAAAAGTGTTGGCTTTCCTTAATATTAACATTATCAATTCTACCATCATTATTATTTGCAACAACCTTAAATATTATTTTACTCCCAACACTTTTACCGATCCAATTCCTCTGCATTTCTTTAATAGAATCTTCCCAGTCCGGTAATTTATCTAAATCCTTCAATAATCTATCAGCATAATCGGTAATTTTGAGAACCCACTGTCGCATTGGCTTTTGTTCAATTTCACTTCCACAACGTTCGCACTTTCCGCCTTCCAAATCCTCGTTTGCCAAACCGGTTTGGCAATTCGGACACCAATTTATGGGTTCGTGGGATTCATAAGCCAAGCCCTTTTTAAACATTTGCAAAAATGTCCATTGTGTCCATTTATAAAATTTCGGATCAGTGGTGTTTATTTCTCTGCCCCAATCATAAGTAAAACCGATTTTTTTCAATTGGTTTTTAAAAGTGGCAATATTTTTTTCATTCATCTTACGCGGATGAGTTTTGTTTTTGATGGCAAAATTCTCTGCCGGCAAACCAAAAGCATCCCAACCCATTGGATGCAAAACATTATAACCCTGCATCATTTTCATTCGCGCTAAAATATCAGTGGCAATATAACCCTTAGGATGCCCCACATGCAAACCGGCTCCGGACGGATACGGAAACATATCCAAAACATAGTATTTTTCTTTGCTTTTATCCTCCCCTGTTTTGTATAAATTTTTCTCCTCCCAATCTTTTTGCCATTTTTGTTCTATTTTTTTGTGGTCATACATATTTAATTTTCTTAATTTTACTTCTTTAATCTTACCTGAAAAACAAAAAAAAGCAAGGAAAAATTTCCCTTGCTTTTAAAAAATATAATAAGAAATTATAATTGTGTACATTTATTACTATAAGGATTACATTTATAACCCTTTGGAAAAAATTTGCTTTTACCGGATCTATTCGTTACACTATGCAGATCTCGACAATATTTTTCACAATTACTTTCATCAGTAAGTTCTGAATGATCTAAACTATCAGCACAAAAATCTTCAAAAAACCATGTTCCACACTCACAACAACTAACCTCCCTTTTTTCAATACACTTATTACCAGAAGCAATCTTATTTTTATAAAAACTTTGATTTGTATAATTTAAATTATTTTCGCAGAATGCTTTTGACATATCCGCGGCCTGTTTTACTCCATTAAGTTCGTAAGAACAACAACCCTGAACACTTATATCCTCGTTAATACAACAACAAAATTTACTTTTGCCATCACTCGGCTTATCTCCACAATCGTTTCTTTTTCCATTTACTTGCTCTATTGGATCACAGGCTTTTATTTGCCAACTACAACCCTTTTTAACTTTTGAAACAGATTCAACGCCCATAAAATTTAATTTTACAATTTCCGGATTGATAGTATATAAAATAACATAAGAAAACATTGCCAAAATCAAACCAAGAGTTGAACCCCAAATCATTTGCTGGGCTTTCCCTATTTGACTGGCGTTTCCGCCCGAAGTTATCCAAATTATACCCCCAAAAGCAATCATTATGGTTGCCAAAATACCCACTACTCCAATAGCAAACTTATATACTCCGATTACATAATTTCTCAATGCCGAACCCCCCGTGTCCGGATACCCGATATTGTTAAGCCCCGGGATCTGCACTTGCAAATGAAAAGGAGAACCGGTGTCTTGAATTGTATAAACGTTTTGACACTTCCCGGCAATACAACTTAAAGGAGAATCACAACTCAGTCCATCACCTCCGCAAGCTTCCCCTTCTCCGACGGCAAACGCAAAATTAGCCAACATTAATTGTCCCAAAACAAAAACGCTTAATAAAAAAAACTTTTTCATCATAAAATTAACCGATAAAAACACTTTGATCTTTTTTTGTTTGAATAATTTTAATTATTTTGCTCAAATGTTTTTCAGTAATATCACGTCCCCCCAAACCAACTATAAAATTTTGAATTTTAATTTTAGTTTTATTGAAAAAAGCACCTTTAATTTCCATACCCAAAACTCCAGACTCTCCCAAAGAAATATTTTTATCCAAAATCGCCAAATATTTGGCGTTTTTTAACATTTTTAAGATAATTTTATCCGGTAAAGGACGAAAACTTCTTAATTTCAAAACACCCAATTTTTCTTTTTGGTTTTCTTTGATAAAATCTTTTATCGTCCCCACCAAAGATCCCATTGTTAAAAAAATAATTTTCGGATTTTTTACTCCATAATATTCTACCAAGCCGTTATCATTAAAAATCAAATTTTTTTCCTTTTGACTGATTTTTTCCCGAACATTTAAAAGTTTAAACACTTTTTTAATCTCTTGTCCGATTTCCTTTTGAGTATTTTTAATATCATTATGTAATTCTTCTCTGATATCCATATAATCCGCGGGCGTGGCAAAAGCCCCAAAAGTAACCGGATTTTCCACATTTAAATACTCATCTTTTTGCGGTTTATATTTTGGTAAATATTTATTAACCTGAGATTGGGTCGGCAAAACGGACGGTTCATAAGTGTGCGTTAAAACAAAACCGTCAACATTAACAGTTACGGGAATTTTATATTTTTCCGCTATTTTATAAGCGACCAAATGCAAAACAATCGCTTCCTGAGCGTTTTCGGCAAATAAAATAATCCAACCGGCATCTCTCAAGGTCATTATGTCTTGATGATCGTTCCAAATCGTAATCGGCGCGGAAACCCCTCTGTTGGCGCAAGTCAAAACCACCGGTAAACGCATACCGGCGATATTAAACAAAACTTCAATCATCAATAACAACCCTTGTGAGCTGGTAGCGGTATAAACCCTTTCACCCGCGGCTGAAGCACC
Source organism: bacterium (assembly GCA_027040785.1). Taxonomy (GTDB): domain Bacteria; phylum Patescibacteriota; class Patescibacteriia; order JAACEG01; family JAACEG01; genus JALULG01. Next base: position 2,543 of record JALULG010000102.1, on the reverse strand, counting down.
CAAAACAATAGATGCGGCTGCAAATTCACTTTCCGCTCTCACATATTCATAATTGGCTGCTCCGTTTGCTTTAAATTTCGCCAAATCTTCAACTATATGAGTTTGAGGGGTAATCGGATAAGCGCTCACCACGCTCGGCTTAATCATTTTTATTGTTTCCGCTATAACGCGAGAACCTTCAAGAATTGTTTTCATATTTTAAAAAATTATTTTTTATCTAATTTCATTTCAATGGCCTTAACCGGACAATTAGCGGCGCAAATTCCACACCCCTTGCAATATTCCGGATCAAAATCATAATAAATTTTTCCATTTTTATTTTTTTTACCATCTTTATTCGGCTTACAAATACCTTCGGGACAGACCAAAGCGCAAGTATTACAGGCAATGCATTTTTCGTGAATAAAATCCGGTTTAAAAGTTCGCCAACCGCCGGTTTTATTTTCCCTGCTTGAATTTGGTTTAACGGTTAATTTACGTTTCATAATTATTTATTTTAAGTTAAAAGCATATTCGGTTGCCTGAATATTTTTGTTTAAAATTTCTCCGGAAAACTTTTCTCTCAAAGCATCTTTAATGGACTTTACCTTAATTAAACCGGAAAATTGAGCGAAAGCCCCCAACATAACGGTATTGATAATCGGTTTTCCCAAAATATCCAAAGCGATTTTGGTAGCATCAACGATAAAAAAATTTTCTTTTTTCAAAGGAAGTTTATTGGAAAAAATTTCATTTAATTTTTTAGAAGAATTTATAACAACTTTGGTTTCTTTCTTAACACCTTTAAAAAGATCCACCACTCCAAATAAAGTATCATCTTGAATGATTAAAAAATCCGGCTCATATATTTGAGATCTTAATCTGATTTTTTCTTTGCTGATTCTGGTATAGGCCTGAATGGGAGCTCCTCGACGTTCCACGCCAAAATTTGGAAAAGCTTGCGATTCAAAACCATCTTTAAAAGCGGCTATGGCAATAAGTTCGGCGGCGGTAACAACCCCTTGTCCGCCTCTACCATGAAGACGAATTTCTAACATATTTAAATTTTAAATAATTGAAAAGTTTTTATTATAATACCATAAAAAAAATAAAAGCTCAAAAAAACATTTTTAAATCCTTTTAAACTTGACTAAAAATCATTTATTTGATATTTTAATTATATTAAGAAATGAAATTTTAAAATATATAAATATGGGAAATTTTTTTATTATTTTACAACTTATCAGTGGATTATTGATGATTATAACAATCCTTCTTCAACAAAGAGGCACCGGTTTATCCGGTTTATTTGGCGGAGGTGGAGACGTTTACAGAACCAAAAGAGGCGCTGAAAAAACTCTGTTTATCGCCACTATTATTTTAAGCTTTGTTTTTCTGGGCTCAGGCATTTTAAGTTTAATTTTTTAAGCTTGGTTAATTCATAAAAATAAAATTGTGAATAAAATAAACTTATTTACAAAACTTCTCAAAAGAATAAGCGGCAAATGGTCAAATCTCAAAAACAAATTTGCCAAAAAATCAAACAAAATTTATTTAAATAAAAGCTTGGATCAAAAGCTTGTTTTTAGTTTTTCTCGTTCTTATATCCCCAATTTCAAACAATTAAAAAGAATAAACCAATTTTTAAATCCGACAGAAAAAATCATTATAAAAATTTTATCCATAATCATTGTTATCACTTCCTTTTTTTGGGGGTATTTTTTTTATAAAAATCATATTAAAATTATTCCGGCAAACGCCGGAGAATATATAGAAGGCATTGTGGGACATCCCAGATATATCAACCCTCTTTTTGAGGGCAGTAACGACGCTGACTCTGATTTAATCAAACTAATATTTTCCGGATTACTAAAATATAACAACGAAAAAAACGAATTTGAACCTGATTTAGCCAAAGAATACCGAATAGACAAAGAAAAAAACGAATATATTTTTATCTTAAAAGATAATCTCTTATGGCAAGATAAAGAACCCTTAACGATTGACGATGTTGTTTTTACGGTTGAACTCCTCAAAAATAGAAATACTCAAAATATTTTTCAAAACAGTTTTGATAATGTTGAAATGGAAAAAATAAACGATAATACAATAAAATTTATCCTCAAAAATCCTGATCCCAATTTTTTAAAAACACTCACTTTCGGTATTCTTCCGAAACATATCTGGGAAGATGTTGATCCCAATAATATAACTTTGGCGGAATATAATTTAAAACCGATCGGATCAGGACCGTATATGGCCAAATCATTGATTAGAGATAAAGAAGGTAATATAATGTCTTATATTTTAACCGTAAATGATAATTATTATGATAAAAAACCTTTTATTAAAACTTTAACTTTTAATTTTTATTCCGATTACAACGAAGCTACCGACGCTCTCCAAAACAGAGAAATTCAAGGATTATCTTATATTCCTGAAAATATGGAAGAAAAAATAGAAACTCAAGAAGACTTGAGTAAAGGAGGGAAATTTAAAAACTGGCTTCAGGATAATATCAGAATTATTTTGTCGGTTTTAATCGTGGCCACCATTGCTGTGGG
>JALULG010000101.1 GCA_027040785.1 bacterium | reverse complement strand
AAAAAAAATAAAAACTAAAAATAAAAAAACAAAAAAAGAGGAATTAAATTTTGAAGATACAAAAAATAAAAATAATAATTCAAATAATCAAATAAAAATTAAAAAGGGCGGTGTTTTAAAATCCGGCGAAGAGATAAAACTTTAATTATGGGATTAGATTTTCAAAAAGAGCTGAACAAGGAACAGTATGAAATTGTTAAAAAGGGCGACGGCCCTGTTTTAGTTTTGGCCGGCGCCGGATCGGGAAAAACCAGAACTTTAACTTATCGGGTCGCTTATTTAATAAATAAAGGTGTCAATCCTGAGAATATACTTTTGGTTACTTTTACCAACAAAGCTTCCAAAGAAATGTTAAGTCGGATAGAAGATTTATTGGGGTATTACCCCAAAGGCGTTTGGGGAGGAACTTTTCATCATATCGGCAATCGTTTCTTGCGTCGTTATGCGGAAATAGTCGGCTATGAAAAAAATTTTAGCATATTGGACAGAGAAGATTCTTTGGTTTTGTTTAAAGAAGTTTACGAGGAGTTTATCGGAAAGGAAAGCCAAAATCGTTATTTTCCAAAATCTAAAATTTTATATAATTTGATAAGCTATGCTCGTAATCGTCAAGAAAATATTTTTGATTTAATGAAAAGAAAATTTGATTATTTGAGTGATAGAGATTTTGAAACAGCTCAAAAAATAGCTGATCGTTATAAAGAAAAAAAAATAATGGCCAATGCGATGGATTTTGATGATTTGTTAATAAATTGGTTGAATTTATTAAAGAAAAGTGAAATTGTTAAAAATAAATTAAGAGAAAAATTTCAATATATTTTGGTTGACGAATATCAAGATACAAATAAAATTCAAAATGAAATAATCAATTTACTGGCAAAAAAACATAAAAATATTTTGGCGGTTGGCGATGATTCTCAAAGTATATATTCTTTTCGCGCTGCCAGAATTGCCAATATTTTGGATTTTCCCAAAAATTTTTTTAATGCCAAAGTTTATAAACTGGAAACAAATTATCGTAGTACACCGGAAATTTTAGATTTGGCAAATGAAAGTATTAAAAATAATCAAAATAAATTTCCCAAAAAATTAAAGAGCGTTAAAGAGAGTCTTAAAAAACCTTTATTGGTAATCACTAAAAACAATAAAGAACAAGCTTTTGAAGTTGTTAGAAAAATCAAGGAATTGAAAGGGAGTGGTTTTGATTTTCAAGATATTGCCGTTTTGGTTAGAAGTGTTTTTCAAGGTCTGGAACTTGAATTGGCTTTAAACAGGGAAAATATTCCTTATACAATGCGTGGCGGAATAAGATTTTTTGAGCAAAAACATATTAAAGATATTCTCGCTTATTTAAAAATTTTAGCTAATTTTAAAGACGAATTGGCTTGGTTAAGGGTTTTGAATATTTATGAGGGCATTGGTCCCAAAACCGCTCAAAAAATTTTTCAAGAAATTAAAAAATTTCAAAATTTGGAAACAGCCATTAAAGAATTTGAAATTTTCGGAAACGAAAAAATCAAAAAAAGCTTGAATATTGTTTTGAAAATTTTAAAAGAAATGCTGTTAGTTAAAAAGAAAAAAGAAGTGGTTAAAAAAAGTATTGAAATTATTTTAAAAAACGGTTACCGAGAATATTTGATGAGCGGTTTTGATAATTATAAAGATAGAATAGACGATTTGAACGAAATGTCCGCTTTTGCTTATGATTATGATAATTTAGATGATTTTTTGTCGGAAATAATTTTGTCAGACACCTTTAAAAATAAAAATGATAATTCGGTTATTTTAGAAAAAAAAGATAATGATAAAGTGGTTATTTCAACCATTCATCAAGCCAAAGGACTTGAGTGGAGTCAGGTTTTTCTGTTGGGTTTGGTAGATGGTCAATTTCCTCATCGTAAAGTTTGGGAAAATCCTCAAGAAATAGAGGAAGAGCGACGTTTGTTTTATGTGGCCGTTACGAGAGCAAAAGACAGTTTGTATTTATTTTATCCGATGATAAATAATCAAAACGAATCAATAAATGAATTGTCTTCTTTTATTAAAGAACTTGATGAAAGTTTGTTTGATAAACAAGATAAAGTTTATCTTGGTTCCGACGATTTACCGATAATTGAGTATGAATAAAAAAATCGCTTTTACAACTTTGGGTTGCCGAACCAATCAATACGATACCGAATCTTTGAGATTTTTAGCCAAAAAAGAGGGCTGGAAAATCGTTGACTTTAAAGATTTTGCCGATATATATCTTATTAACGGTTGTGCCGTTACTGAGAGCGCTATCAGAAAAACAAGGCGTAAAATCAATCAGGCGATTCAAAGAAATCCCAAAGCGAAAATCGCTTTAAGTGGTTGTTGGGCGCAGGTGGCGGAAAAAAAATTGCCGAATTTATTTTTAATCGGAGGAGTTAAATATCGTAAAAAATTTTTTGATTTATTAAAAAAAAATCAGAGCGGAAAAGTTGTTTTTCCTTATCAAAATAATGAAAAATTTGAAGATCTTTTTATAGATAATTTTCAAGATAAAAGCAGGGCGATAGTAAAAGTTCAAGAAGGTTGCCGCCAATTTTGTTCTTATTGTATTATTCCTTATACCAGAGGACCTTTAAGAAGCCGAAAACTTGAAAGTGTTTTAAAACAGATAGATATTTTAGTTAAAAAAGGATTTCGGGAAATAGTTTTAACCGGGACTCATATTGGTCTTTATGGAGTTGATTTGAAAGAAAAAATAAATTTAAGTTTTTTGTTAAAGGAAATTTTAAAAATAAAAGATTTGGGCAGGATTAGAATAAGTTCCATTGAACCGAACGAAGTAAGTTCGGAAATGATTGGACTGATAAAAAATAATCCGAAAATTTGTCGTCATCTCCATATTCCTTTGCAAGGAGGAAACGATAAAATTTTAAAAGCAATGAATCGTCCGTATAATATTGAAAGATATTTCAGGAAAATAAAAGAAATTAGAAAAGCTATTCCGGAAATAGCGATTACCACTGATATAATTGTTGGTTTTCCCGGTGAAACTGAAAAAGATTTTAAAGATACCATATCTTTTGTCAAAAAAATCGCTTTTGCCAAGGTTCATGTTTTCAGTTTCTCACCCAGAAAAGGAACACCCGCTTATGATATGCCTCGAAAAAATTCTTTGAATGAAATAAAAAAGAGAAGTTTGATTTTGAGGAATTTAAGTAAAGAATTGGAAAAAAAATACACCCTTTCTTT
>JALULG010000100.1 GCA_027040785.1 bacterium | reverse complement strand
GCATATATGTTAGAAGACTTTGCTTCTAAGAACTTTTTTTATAGAAAAGATAAAAGCACATTAAAAGGAAAATGCAGGAATATTTGGCATTGGTATAACAATAGAGATTGGACTATACCTAAAAGGAGGCAATGGAAAATGAGAAGAAGCGAGAGAGCAAGAGAAAATGCAAAATTAAAGAAACAAAGAGCAAGAGCTGTGCTACTTGGTTTTATTCAAGATAATCTTTTAGCTGATGAATATAAAAAAGCTGATGGCTCTTGGAATGTAACTAAATTATCAAAAGCTACTAAATTATCAAGGCCAACAATTATTAACCACCTAAAAGAAATAAACGAAGAGAATTTGATATGAAAGACAACATTTCAGAATTAGCAGAACTTTTCAAAAATATTGGACTTGGTTTATTTGTTAATGGAAGTTATGGTATATTAAAAGGAGAACATTCGCTCGATAATTGGTATATTTGTCTTGGAAGTATAATAGCAATGTATATTGCAATCAAAATACAAAGGATTTACAAATGAATATAGGAGTAATTGCAACAACAATTCTTTTAATAGCAACTATCGGATTATATATTTATGCAATAAAACATAAACCTCACCAAGAAAGATAATCTTTTATTCCCTTAAATAAGGGATTATCTACTTCAAAATATTTTTTTTAAAAACTCCTTATAACATAATCCAATTTAATTTTATTTTGGAGCTACAAATGTTTAAAATTTTTAGCGTTAGCATTTTTTTTAAAAGTCCTTATAACATAACCAAGTTTCATTTCAACAAGGAGTTAAAAATGCTAAACCATACAAGCTAATTTAGTTAGCTATATCCAAATAGAAACACGCACGACACCCAAGTAAGATTTTCAATCTTTATCCTTTTAGGATACCTACCATCTTTTTACGTGTTACGTATTGGGATGAGTTATTGAAGTAGAAGTAAATACGTTTAAGCCAACATTTATATAAGTTTAGGATTTTTTTATCGGCTTAAACGTATAGAACCGAACCAATAAGTCAGACCAATACACCCAACCCAACCAGTGCGTGTAGGTTAGTTGTTACGTCCGTGTGCAACTTGTGCGACCACCGATAGGTCAGGAGCCAAGTTGCGCATCCAAGACACGATTACCCCTAATGGGGTATAAGTGGATTGGGTATCAAAGCGCGTAGCGTGTCTCTTTGTGGTAACCAAAGAGACAAACGCGCAGCGCAAGTAATTCCAAGCTGGGATTTTATCCCATAGCGCAGGAATTGCTATCGAATAAACGTAAGTGTAAAAGTCGCGTAAATTTAATGAAAGTCGCGTTAATTTATGCGTAAAGTAGTGGATAGCAAAAACGCAATAAACGATCCTTCCATTTTGATTGCTTCCTGGTCGTTTGTTTTTGTTATCTACATTTGTAGCGTCCCAAAAAACGACATCCTGCACCAATAGCAATATTGGTTGCCTTCCCAAAACCCAAAAGTGTGTAGTCGAAGCACACTTTTTAAAAATAAACAAAATTCGATTTCTTAGCAGAGCCTCCTGGCGCTACCACTTACGTTATCCCAAAAGGGATTTATCTATACGTTTATACGTTTAACGAATGTATAGATAAATACCTATTGGGTGTTAAAATAAATTTAATAAAAAGGATAAAAAATGTTTAATGAGAAAAAAATAGCAACACTAAAAAGACTTTTAGCGTTAAAAGAAAGGGACAACGCTACTCTTTTTACTTATCGATTAAAAAAATTTTTAGAAGCAAACGCAAAAATTAAGGATGGAAAAGTAGAGATAGAGCAAGGCGTGGTATTAAATGGAATTGTCATACTCTTGGAAAATTTACATAAAATAGAAAAATCAAAAGCGCAAGAAAAAATAAAAGTAAATCTAAAAAACATCAAACATCCAACGTTAAGAAAATATGCAGAAGAAATAATTCAATTAAATAAAGAAGGATTGGGCGCGAGAAGCATAAAAAAACTCTTGGAGCTGGAATACAACGCGAAAGTTTCTCATACTGCGATTCATAATTTTTTAAAACAACAAAATCCCATAAAAAAGGATTGATATGGCAGGTGGAGCAAATTTAAAAGGTGGAACGTTTGAGAAACAAATTACAAATGCTTTTTATCGTGTCTTGGCGCTTGGGGAGAGCCGACATTTTAAGATTGGAGATAATAAGACGCACTCAGTTGAATTGGGCAAAAAACGCCAGATGTATCTCAACGACTTTAAGAAATTTTTAGAAGAAAAAGGCGTAAATAAGGGAAAAATCAATCGGTATATGACCGAAGAAAATGTAAGAAATTTTATCGAAGAACGGACTGACAATTTAAGTGCCAAAACTGCTCTTGATTATACCGCAGGTTTTAACTCGCTCCTAAAAGCGTTGGAACAAACGCAAGTTTATGTCCCTGCAAATCCTACGAATAACGATTTTTTAAAAAATTATCGGGAAGAATTTAGGGCGGAGATGAAAGAAATGCAGGTGGAGACAGGAAGATATATTCAAGATTTATCCTAAAAATTAGAAACATTAAAAGAAATACGATACGAAAGCTACGTTGTCGCACGTATCCAAGAAACTACGGGATTACGTGTAGCCGAAGCCTTAGAGGTTGCGAAAAATTTTTCAGATTATTATAATCCAAATAACAACACGTTGGAAGGAATAGTTGGAAAGGGGAACCACGAATATGCACCTAAAACTATTGATTACCAGTTAGCGCAGGAAATTCAAAAGATCGAAAGTGTCCCTAATTACCATACTTATCGAGAAAATCTGTTACAAGTTGGGATAAATCGCTCACACGACCTGAGATTGACCTACGCGAAAAATCTATTCGAACACAAATTGGAGCAAGGGATAAATTATAAACAAGCGTTGGGAGAAGTAAGCAAAGAGTTAAATCATCATCGCGCTGGAATGACAATTTATTATCTTAACAGAGCTTAAAAGTAAAATTTTTAAATGAATAGAGCCGTTCTAAGCAACTTTTTTTATTTTTAGATACAAAAGCATTAAAAAACTAAAAAACACTTTAAAACAAATTTAAAAGCTAAAAAAGAATAAAAATAAATAAACTTACAAGAGTAACAACTCTTACGAAAGTAGATAGAGTTTAAAAAGTATCTAAAAAAAAGAAGATTAAATTTTTATTTTTTTTAAAAAAAGCTTAGCTTCGCTAAGCATCAAATAGGTTAAAAATCTGCTTCGCAGAATAGCATTTTTGCACACAAAAATGCTATACCCCCTTATAGGCGTTTGATTTTTACACTATTGACAAGG
>JALULG010000099.1:2110-3296 GCA_027040785.1 bacterium | reverse complement strand
GGTTACGATTTATAAATTTAATCAAGGGATAACATGAGTTTAAAGAGATTTTTGTGGAGACTTCCAAAAATTATTCGTAATTGGCATTGGTTTTTTATACAAAATTTACCCAATAAAACAGGTAAATGGTTACGTGCGCGTTGGGCAAAAAAATATTTTGGAAGCGTAGGCAAGAATTTAAATCTGCATGAAGGTTTTGCCATCCAAAACCCTGATCAGTGTTTCGTTGGAGAAAATGTTATTATTGCCAGAGGGTGTCATTTTAATGCCGGTGGGGGATTGATTATCAAAGACTATGTCGGGTTTGGCCCGGGAGTTAAAGTTTGGACAGTTAATCACAAAATCGATAATCTTGATGTACCAATTCCTTTGCAAGGATCTGAATACGGCAAAGTGATCATCGAAGAAGGAGCCTGGATCGCAGCTAACGCTATTATTCTGCCCAATCCGAAACGCGATATTGTGATTGGTAAGGGCGCTGTAATTGGGGCTGGCAGTGTATTGGCTAAATCGGTTCCGCCTTATAGTATATGTATGGGTAATCCTGCACGAGTGATCGGTTTTCGCGATAAATTAAAGAAAGATCAGACTTCTCAAACCGGTTCCGGAACCGAGGAAAAAGAAGAATAATACCTTGAGTAATATAAACCTACCATATCTTTACAATCTAATTTAATCATTTAATCTTTGAAAAAACAAGAGGATATTTGATGATTTTTATTCATTTAACGACAACGTCTTGGAATATTGGCCAGACAATGTCGCGTCAGGCCATGACCAGAGCATTATCCAAATTCGGTATGAATATGTATTTCACGCCGCATAAAAATTTTCAATTTAATTTTACATCCGGTCTTATTAGAGAAATTGAGCAAAATATATTGCTGTTAAAACCAGCATCATCCATGGGGATGATTTATCGTAATGAGTTTTTAAAAACTCTGCAGATTAATCGTCAGATCCGTTGGTTGAAAAAGGTTCTTCGACGATATAAAAGAGAAAAAGAAGAACCGGTTATTTTATATGTTTGGCATTATATTTTTCTTCCTTTTGTCGAAAAAATCAAACATGATGTTTTGATTTACCATATCTATGATGATGTTTTTATGTATTACAAATCTGATCCGCAAAAGAAGGATGTTGCTGCAGAACGGAAACTGATCGATGAATCGGATATCGTTTTAGT
>JALULG010000099.1:1377-2100 GCA_027040785.1 bacterium | reverse complement strand
GTGGGTGAAGATTTGGCCAGGCATAAAAAGGTTAATCGAACGTGGATTCCTTGCCCAGGCGGGGTTAATATGGATATCTTTAAAAAATTAAACCCGAATTTAAAACAATTTGGATTGGATGAAAGTGATGATCGAAAAAAAGTAGGCTATTTCGGGCGTATTAACAGTAAAGTTGATTTTCCGCTTGTTTATGAAATTGTTCGCAATGGACAGGATTTTTTGTTTTTATTTGCCGGTTTAATCGGAAATATGGACAAAGCAGATAAAGAGCTATGGCATAAAATTCTCGAATTTGAAAATGTGCGCTATTTTGGGGCAAGAACGCAAGCCGAATTGGTACATTTGTATAATGCTCTTGATGTGGGATTTATGCCATATCATTACAAAAAAGGATGGTCTCAGTTTGCTATTCCTTTAAAATTTTCAGAGTTTATGGCAATCGGAAAACCGGTAGTAAGTACACCGTTAATTCCGTTACGCAAGTTTGGAGATTTAGTTGAATTAGAAGATACACCGGAAGGTTTTTTAAAAGCCTTTAAGACGGTGATAGAGAGCGATTCGCCACAAAAACAAAAGGAACGCCTTGCATTTGCAAAAAAGAATAGTTGGGAAGAACGAGCAAAGTTGGTTATCGCAGAAATTAATAAAATTTTGGAAAGCAAGTATGCTTCTTAAATATCCGAAACTAACAGGTAACTTTTCATGCCATTAACTGCCATTATT
>JALULG010000099.1:0-1367 GCA_027040785.1 bacterium | reverse complement strand
GTCTTTTGTTAACCCTGCGCCATCCATATTTTGGAATTGCGACTTACATCTTTGAATGGCACAACCATCCACCTTATATGTGGTGGGGAAGCCATTTGCCTGATTTGCGTTGGTCGTTATTAGTTTCCATTGTCACTCTGATCAGTTTGCTGATCAACTATAAAAAGCTTAAGCCATTACGTGGTGCAAAATACAATTTAATCTGGTGGTTGGTGGCTTTCACGGCTTGGATGTATTTTATTAGCTTTTTCTATGCGGTTGACCCGCAACAAAGTTTTAAGAAGGTAGATGTTTTTTACAAAATGACCATTCAGGTCTTTTTGATGATGTTTTTAATACGCGAAACCAAACATTTCAAATTCGTTATTTGGGTGATGCTTTTAGGTGTGGCAAATTTCGGGAGGATTGCGTATCAGCGGGGGTCAAATCGAAACATCGGGGTAATTGCGCCGAATGCCACGGAAGAAAACGCAGTATCTGCCCATGTGGCGGCGATGTTACCCTTCTACGGGCTTTATTTTTTGGTTGGCGATAAATGGGAAAAAATTCTTTCCATTATTGCCGTCCCGTTTTGTATAAATTTGATTATTCTGGCTAATTCGCGTGCCGCTTTTGTTGCGGTTTTGGTGATTGGTTTGTTAGCTTTAATTTGGATAAAAGGCCGCTTACGCTGGCGTGTGTTAGTGGCACTTGTCGGCGGAGTTATATTAATTCTAATTTTGGCAAACAAACAATTTTGGCAACGGCAACAGACTATTGATAAATATCAGGAAGAAGGCTCGGCCATGAGCCGTATCTATTTATGGAAGGGTGCTATTCGAATGTTCAAGGACCATCCTATGGGAGTGGGTGGTGGCGGTTATCAGGCATTGGCTATGGATTATGTTCCGGAGTTAGCGGCTATTATGGAAGAGAAAGGCAGTAAAACCGTACACAATACCTTCTTTCTGGTTTTGGTGGAATGGGGATTTGTAGGTACTATTCTCTTTATTGGGTTTATTACTCATATTTTCATCATTTTAGGAAGAATAAGGAAGGATCGGGCTAAAGCTTACGGATATCGTTATTACGTAGAAGCAATGGCAATACAGATGGGTTTAATCGGTATTTTAACGGCTGGTATTTTCCACAACCGGCTTTATTCGGAAGTCGTTTATTGGTTTGGCGCTTTTGCCGTAGCTTTACGCAATATTCAGGTTAATGAAATATTTGAAAATATAGAGGAAGAAGATAGAGAAACCTTAGAAGAAACGGATCATCTGGACGAAAATCATTTAATCAATTAGAGAAGAACAAATGTCAGCCATTAAAAACATTCTCTTGATCACAACAAATTTCCCACCGAATCCGGCGGTTGGTACCAAACG
>JALULG010000098.1 GCA_027040785.1 bacterium | reverse complement strand
CCATTGGCGTTAATAAGGTTTTATCAAAAATTGACAAAAAAAGAAAAAGATGAAATTATTAAAAAAAGCGCCAAACTGATTGAAAAATACTCTAATAAAATTAAAAATCACGAAAAAATAAAGTTTAAATATTGGCACCCGTTTAAAAAAGATTTGGCAAAAATTTTTCACCTTAAATAAATTAATTTTACAAAATATGAACAAAATTATTATCGCATCCGGACCGGTTATCGTAGAAAATAATAAAGTTTTATTAAACGAACATGGTGATTCTGATTTTTTTAAATTTTGCGGAGGCAAGGTAGAAAATTACGATACTGATTTAATTGAAAATGCTCGCCGAGAAGCCAAAGAAGAAATGGGAATAGATTTGGAAATATTGGATAAAGAACCTTTTATTACTTTTACCAGAGCGGAAAAAGAAGGCAAAATGGTTGATATTATCCTGGTTCACTTTTTAGCCAAAAGAATCGGAGAAATAAAACCCGGAGAAGATATCAGAAAATGGGAATGGGTTGATTTAAAAGATTTGCCAAAGAAAAAATTGGCGCCCAATATTATACCGGTATTAAAACATTTTCAATTTTTATAAAAAATTTCAAAAAATAAAAAGAGTTAAGAAACTCTTTTTATTTTTGGATAAATATTATATACTTAAAACAAAATATTTATTATTGCCTTAAACTTTTAAATTAATTTCAATATACTCTCTCTTTACGCTATCCCGAACTTTTCAGTATCTCATCTTTTCCCGTGTCATGCTGAATCTTGTACTGAATTTATTCGGTATTATTTCAGCATCTCGGGAAAAAAGAGTGAAATCTAAAAAATATGAGACTCTGAAACAAGTTCAGAGTGACATGTGATAACCATGAGATCCTTGAAATAATACTGAAACAAGTTCAGAGTGACATATGCTTTTACGAGATTCTGAAATGTTCAGAACGACAGTGGAATTGACACAAAATTCTAAAATAAATTCAAAATTACCTCTATATCTTAAAACTTAAAATAAACCTATGTTAAATTACGAAAAACTCAAAAATCAAGACCAAAAAATTTATCAAGCGATAAAAAATGAAGAAAAAAGACAAGCCGAAGAAATGGAGCTGATTGCGTCGGAAAATTATGTTTCCGAAGCCGTACTTGAAACAATGGGAACGATTTTAACAAATAAATATTCAGAAGGTTATCCGGGCAAAAGATATTATGGGGGGCAAAAATTTATTGATGATGTTGAAAAAACAGCCATTGAACGAGCAAAAAAATTGTTCAAAGCCGAACATGTAAACGTTCAACCGCTTTCCGGATCACCGGCAAATGCCGCCGTTTATATGGCTTTTTTAAAACCGGGAGACAAAGTTTTGGGATTAAAACTGGATCATGGTGGACATCTTTCTCATGGGCATCCGGTTAATTTTTCCGGTATGCTCTATAACTTTATTCAATACGAAGTTAATTCCGAAACAGGACGAATAGATATGGAAAATGTTAGAAAAATCGCTCTCAAAGAAAAACCGAAAATGATCGTCGCCGGATACAGCGCTTATTCAAGGGAGATAGAATGGGAAAAATTTAAAGAAATAGCCGATGAAATCGGGGCATACACATTTGCCGATATCGCTCACACGGCCGGTTTAATCGCCGCCGGTTTGTTGGAAAATCCGGTACCTTTCTTTGATGTTATTTCCACCACCACTCACAAAACATTGCGGGGACCGCGAGGAGCGATAATAATGTCTAAAGAAAAATGGGCGCAAAAAATAGATCGCGCCGTTTTTCCGGGTATGCAAGGCGGTCCCCACGATCATATTACGGCCGCCAAAGCGGTTGCTTTCGGAGAAGCGTTAAAATCGGAATTCAAAGAATACGCCAAACAAGTGATTATCAACGCCAAAACACTATCAGAAGAAATGAAAAATTTCGGTTTTAAAATCGTTTCCAACGGAACCGATAATCATTTAATAGTGCTTGATTTAAGAAATAAAAAAATATCCGGAAAAGAAGCTGAAACAATCTTGGACAAGATAGGTATCTCCACTTCTCGTTCCACTATTCCCAACGATCCCAATCCGCCGATGAATCCGTCCGGCCTTCGCTTGGGAACCCCGGCCATTACCACCAGAGGAATGAAAGAATCTGAAATAAAAAAAATCGCTTTATGGATAAAAGAAGCGATTGAATTTAAAAACAATGAAGAAAAATTAAAAGAATTAAAAAAGAAAACAAAGGAATTATGTCTTAGTTTTCCTATTTACAAATAATATGGCAATTATTAACGGAAAAAAAATAGCTCAAAAAATAAATCAAGAAACAAAGAAAAAAATTAAAGAAAAAAAACTTCGTTTGGGTTTGGCAGCCATTTTAATCGGAAACGACAAAGCATCTCAAATTTATATCAATTTAAAAGAAAAAATCGCCAAAAGTCTGGGAATTGATTTTTATAAATATCATATTTCCGAAAATACAGACGAAAAAAATATTATCAAAACAATTCAATTACTTAATAAAAATAAAAATATCAACGGCATAATTGTTCAACTCCCCTTACCGAAAAAATTTGATACTGAGAAAATCATTCAAAGTGTTTCCCCTGAAAAAGATATAGACGGATTTCATAAAGATAACATCAAAAAACTGTTAAAAGGAAAACCTCAAATAATATCACCGTTAATCAATGGGGTTTTGGAACTGATAAAATCAACAAACACAAAGCTGGAAAATAAAAAAATAGTTCTCATTGGAAAAAATAAAAATTTTATCACTTCTTTTAAAAAAATATTGGAAATGAACCGAGCCAAGCCCGAAAACATAAAATGGCTAAAAACGGTGTCAAAAAACACTCAAAAAACAATATTAAAAGCTGATTTAATTATTATCGCTTTGGGAAAAGCAAAGATTTTGAAAAAAAAATTTGTGAAAAAAAACGCCATTGTTATTGATATTGGAATCAACAAAGAAAAAAACAAAATCATTGGAGATGCTGATTTCGAAAATCTTAAAAATCACTGCTCTTTTATAAGCCCTGTTCCGGGAGGAGTTGGTCCGATGACAATTGCAATGTTAATGAAAAATCTAATTAAAAATTCTTGACATTAAAACTCTTTTATAATACTATTTTTATATTATTAAACTGCGGGTGTCGGTTAATGGTAAACCACAGGTCTCCAAAACCTGAACTGGGGGTTCGATTCCCTCCACCCGTGCCAAAAAAGAGGCCTTTGCCTCTTTTTGTTTTTAAAATCTTTATTATTTGCTATAATTAAAACAATAAACAAATTAAAATGAAAAAAATATCCAAAACCGCAATAATAAC
>JALULG010000097.1 GCA_027040785.1 bacterium | reverse complement strand
CTCTGTTCTTTTTGCTCTTCTTCTATGATAATAAACCAAACTTTATTTTTATCTTGTTCAGCTTTTAATTTACCTTTTTTTATTTGGTATAAAATGGCTTCTTTGGTTTTTCCAACCTGTTCAGCATATTCTTTAATTTTAATTTTTTTCATTGTGTAAACTCCTACTAAAAAAGTAATAAAAAGCACTAAAAAAATTTAGTGACTAGTAATAAAAAAGTACTAAATTTTTTTAGTGGTCTTTTTGATTAATTCTTTGACTAGTCTTTATTATAGCCATTTTTTTCAATATTCAAATTTTAGTGATTTTTTAGTGAGGTACTAAAAAAACCACTAAAATTTTTTAGTGGTTTGATTAGTCTGTTTTTAGTGGTGTACTAGGCTATTTTAGGGGTTTGACTAGTAAGGCTTGACTAGTCTAAAACTAGTCTAAAACTAGTCTAAAATGACTAGTCTTGACTAGTAAGGCTTTGAAAGTCTACTAGTGAAAAATAACCTTTGCCTGTTTTAAATACTAGTAGTTTTTTATTCTCTAGTTCTTCATATAGTGCCACCATTTTTTCATTTTGCCCCCTGTCTTTAACATTAATAAGCTCTCCTTTTGATGTGAGCTTATCCCCTTTTTTAGCCTTACCATTTAGAAACAATTTAAAAATAATTTCTTCCTTGTTAAACTCTTTTTTTTCTTTTCCTGTTCTTACAAAAGCACTTTTACTTTCTTCTTTTGGAATATAAGAATTATTAGCAATTCTTTTAACTGTTTTTCCCCTTGTTTCAACCATTTTAACTTTATGGGTTATAGCTATTGCTTCCCCTACTTCTTGAAATTTTAAATCCTGTGCTTTTTTCTCTCTCTCACTGTCTGCTAACATTTCAGCTTGTGCCTGTTCATACTCTGCTAAAATACTAAAATGCTCCTGTATAGTATCATTAATAAAAGCTATTCTAGTACAAGTTAAACTCTCATTTATTTCATCATAATCATCATAAATTTTAGCAATAGTTAAATATTGCATAAGTAGAGTAAAAAGACTTAAAATAATAGTTAAAATTGTTTGTAACCATTCATCTAAAAACCCATTAAAACCTTTTTTGATTTCTTTATAATCTGAAATTTTAATATTTGCATTAGCTGTATTTTGTGGCATTGGATTTTTTTCTAACCACTTTTTTTTGCATTTAGCCTTGTATTTTGATTTCCACCCTTTCCACTCTTCATCACAATTTTTATAACTTTCTGCTTTTGTTTCTTTCCATACTTTTAAAACTTCTGTATAGTTTGAATTTTGAGCCTTTCCATTTTCTGAATTTTGCTCTAAAATTTTAAACTCTGTGCTTTCTGTGGTCTTGGATTGGCTGTATAAATTAGCTCCTTTTTCTGCTGTAGAAAGTACACCTAAAAAGTCAAGTCCTACAAGAAAAATAAAAGCACCTATAAAAATTATTAAATAAGTTTTTGATATTGCTTTATTTATAATAATTTTTTTTAAAAGGCTATTTAAAAACTTTGTAAAAGCTCCTCTTTTAATTGTGTCAAGGATTATTAAAAGCACTATAAAAGCTATAATTGCTATATATAAGCTTGTTTGTGAGCTAAAAAAAGGCTTTATAAGAGTATAAACCCCAAAAGTTGAAACTATACCACTGACTAAAAGCCCACCTATACTTTTTAAATTGTGAGAGCCTTGGATTAAAAATCTTTCTAAGATTTTATTTTTAATTGAAACTGTTTCTTTGTTTTGTTCTGTTATCATTTTATGTTCCTTTGTAGTCTGATTACATTGGTTCAGTTTTTGAGTGGTTGCCCCCACTCAAAAACACCTAAAATCTAAAAATCATTTTTCTTTGTTTTTACTTCTTATCTTTTACCCCCTTAACTGTGATAGTTTTGTTTAATTTTTTTATTAATTCCTGTAAGCTTTCAGCATTAAATAACTTTTTATTATTATCATCAATTAACCAAAAAAGTTTATTATTTTCTTTTATTATTTTCATTTTTAATCCTTTTTTTATTGTCTAGCAACTCAATATATAAACCTATTGCTTTTGGTCTTCCTGCTGTTCCTATATCTTCCTTATCCATTTTTTTTGAATATGTAAAAGTTAGGTTTGAGACTTCATCAAGTTCAGCTTTAGTATTTTTTAAAATTCTTCTTTCAAACTCATAAAGAGTTTTATATTTAGTGCCAAAAAGTCCATTTAATTCTTCTAAACTATAATATTTCCTTTTTGCCACATTTTTACTAAATCCCTGTATCATTTCCAAAAGCTGTATCATTTTTATAGAGTGCTTTGATTTTAATTTCATTAAATTAGTTAGGTCTATAACTGTAAATTTATTTTCTACCTCTTGTATGAGCTTCAACACCTTGTTAAACATTGAAAATTCTATATGTCCACCATAAACATTTTTAACTTTTGGGATTACTGAAATATATTCTTCATATTTTCCCTCTTCTACAAAAGTTAAACTAGTTTCAGTCATTTGTTTTAGATTTCTTCTTAAGGTTTGCATATCAATATTACAATAACTGCAAAGGTTTTTACAATCAATTTTAAATTTAACTAATTCAGTTTCTTGGGGGTCTAGCTTTCCTTTAGAGATGTAAAAAAGAATTTTTAATGCTACTACATTATTTTTATTAACAAAGCTTTCTACTAGTGCATTTGAAACACTAGTATTGTTTTTATTTTCTTTTGCTAATTGTTGTTTTTTGTATTGTAAAGGGGTCATAAACAGTCCTATTTTTTAATTTACAGTCTTTAAAAATTATATAACTGTTTTTATTTTAAAGACCTTAAAGAACAAAAAGACTGTAAATTAAATTTATAGACTGTTTATTTTTATCAGTCTTATATTTTAATAAACAGTGCATTAGTTATTAAAAGGCTTTAAATATTCATTTTAGACTGTTTATTAAGACAATTCACACTGTAAATTAACTCAAAAAGACTTTTTATTATTTTTTTAAACCCCTAAATTATGGGATTTTAAAAGGTTTTTCACATAGTAGTAACTACTCTTTGTAATTGTTTTTTAATAAAAGAGAATTTTATAGGGGCTTTCAGCCCCTTTTTATTAGGAAAATTTAGCCCTTGGGGGCTAAATCTTTTCTATTTAAAGAATAAGAGCAAAAGGAAAATTTCCCTTTGGTCAATTCTCTTATTATCTTTAAAGTTCCTATGGTCACTTTAAAAGGTTTTTTTCTGCTGTTTAGGGTGGAGAAGAAACTTTTTGAAAATAAAAAGCTGTTTTGCTCCTGTGTAAGCTGTTTAAATGTTTTTAAGTATCAGAACATTAATATTTTCAATAACTTATATTTGTTAT
>JALULG010000096.1 GCA_027040785.1 bacterium | reverse complement strand
ATTTTGAAATATTTTTTTATTATATAAATAAATATTTTTTTAAATTTAATTTTGTATTTTATTTTTTCTGTAAATTTTATTCCCAAAAATATTCCAAAACCGGCTGAAGCGATTAAAGCGGGAATTTCAAAAATACCATGAGGCAGAATACTTAACACAATTAAAAATAAACTGATTTTTTTAAAATAAAAAGAAAGAGTTATTCCAACCAAAAAACCGTTACCGATTAAAAATAAAAAAGGAATTATTCCGAAGAAAATCCCCAAGATCATTGCGAAAAATGTTTTTAAAAAATTATTTAAAAAAATAAAAACAAGCATAAAAAAATCATTGGCTTGATTTAAGAAATTAAAAGAATTTTTAAAACTGTTTATGATTAATTTTGAGTTTTCCGGATTTTGTTGATCGCTTAAAATTCCCAATAATATTGATCCGCAAAAAAGAAAAAAAGAGCTTAAAATATATGGTTTTAATTTTATTTTTTTCATAATATGAAGTGATTATTTTTTTAAATTAATTATAACAGTATTTTAAAATATCCCAAAAAGAAAAACATCGTTTGGCGATGTTTTTCTTTTTGGGAGCGGGTAACGGGAATCGAACCCGTATCTTCGGCTTGGAAGGCCGACATAATAAGCCGTTATACTATACCCGCTTAAGTTTTAAACTGTTTTTTATTTTACAATATTTTTTAAATAAGTCAATACTGCTTACTTATTGACAATTAAAGAAGCTTTTTCTATAATATAACAATCTTAATAGTTTAAAGAAAAATATGAAAATTGGAATTTCAGGCAATCTCGGAAGTTTTTCCGAAGAAGCCGCCAAACATTATTGTAATTTGCAAGATATTAAAAAATATCAAATAGAATATTTGATCAGTGTTGACAATGTTTTAAGGTCTTTAAAAAATGATAAAATTGATAAAGGAATTTTTCCAATAGAAAATTCCAACGGAGGTATTGTTTATGAAGCCGTTTACGCAATGGCAAAATATACTTTTGATATAGAAGAAATGTTTGATATTGATGTGAGGCATTGTTTGTTGGCGTTGCCGAGAAAAAAAATAAGCGAGATAAAAACAATCGCTTCTCATGATCAAGCTTTAAAGCAATGTAAAATGTATTTAAAACGAAATTGGCCGGAAACGGAATTAAAAGAATGGAGTGATACGGCTGAGGCCGCCAAGGATTTGAAAAACGGAAAATTTTCTATTGATACCGCCGTGATAGCCCCAAAGGTTTGCGCGGAAATTTACGGTTTAGATGTTTTGGAGGAGGGAATTCAGGATTTAAAATTTAATTTTACCACTTTTATTGTGGCTAAAAAAAGATCGTAATATTTAGAATGTTAAACAATAAACAAAAACCAAAAGTGGCGATTATCGGTTTTGGTCGTTTTGGAAAATTGATGGCCGAGATATTGATTCCTTTTGTTGATGTTTTTGTAATCAGTCGCCATAAAATTAAAGATAAGAAATATAAGCAAATAGAATATTCTGATTTGAAAAACATTGACTGGATTATTTTGACCGTGCCGATTTCAATTATTGCGGAAATTTTAAATAAAATAAAACCTTTTGTAAAAAAAGGAACCATTATAATGGATACGGCTTCGGTTAAAACTTTCCCTTGTCAATGGATGGAGGATGCTTTTAAAGGAGAAGAAGTGGAATTATTGGGATCTCATCCAATGTTTGGTCCGGATAGCGCCAAAAGGGGTTTAAAAGGATTGCAAATTGTTTTTTGTCCTTTAAATATTAAAAAGAAAAATTTGGAGATAATTAA
Source organism: bacterium (assembly GCA_027040785.1). GTDB lineage: Bacteria > Patescibacteriota > Patescibacteriia > JAACEG01 > JAACEG01 > JALULG01. Next base: position 8,591 of record JALULG010000096.1, on the reverse strand, counting down.
AAATATTTTTTTAAAATTAAAATTGGAGATTTTAATTACCAGTCCTCGAGAGCATGATGAAGAAAGCGCAATTAGTTTGGCTTTGGTTCATTTTATCGGTAGGGGATTGGAAAGAGCGAGAATTAAAGATCTTAAAATTTCCACTCTTGGTTTTAAAAGATTATTGCAATTAAAAGAAAATGTAACCAATGACAGTGAAAAACTTTTTAGAGATATGCACATTTTTAATCCTTATGCGGAAAAATATCGGGAAATATTTTTAAATTCTTTGCAAGAAATTAATTTAAAATTGAAAAATAAAATTTATTAACCTTAAAAAAAGGAGGCAATGATGAGCTACAACATTACGGAGGTGTGTCAAAGAGAGATTGGGAAGATAAAGATTGTCAGGGAGGAAAAATTTCCCGTTTTTTCTTGGGATCCAAAAAGTGGAAAGAGGAAAATTTTAAGAATAAGGCATAAACGTCTTGTTGCGCGGGTAAAGTGTGGGTCTAATTGCGAAGTTTGCAAGGCCCCAAAATTTGTGCAAAATTACTATCTTTCCCTTATTAAGGAAAGATTTTAGATTTTTTTGGGTAAGTTTTCTTACCCTTTTTTATTGGCAAATATTTTTTTGACAAGTGAAAGGACTATAACAATAAAAATAACTTGTTTCCTCGCAACATTGAGCGTTTTTATAACCGCAATTGATTTTACGGGTAAAAACTTGGGTAATTATAAAATAATCATTAATTTCCGCCACCCCGATTCCCGTGGTGTCATATTCTTTTTTTAGAATATTGGCTCGGTGTCCCGGACTGTTCATCCAACCGGTAACGGCTTCGTTTTCTATTTCAGAAATTGTTTTGTAGGATTTTTTAATAATTTCAATATTCGGATTGTTGGCGATTAAATTTTGTCTATTTTTGATTTCATCTTTAATTATTTTAATTTTTTCATCTTCCGGCGCTTCTTCCAAGATGATTTTAAAAGCATTGTTTAATTCTTTGGTTTTACAATCATAAGATTTTTTGCTTTTATATTCTATTTTTTTTATTTTTGGTATTAAAGCGATATTTTCTCCGCTGAGATCAAAATTGTAAATATTGCGATTATTTAAACGGGTATTTTGATAAAGCCCGAAATGATAACCTTCGTGATGTATCATTGGATAGTTGCATAATAAATCAGGGTCGGTTGTTGTTTGATTTTCTCTGGCTAAATTTTCACTGTGTTCTTTGGCTACGGCGGCGATTTTATCATCCCAAGATAGGGGAGTTAAATTGTATTTTTTTCTTTCTTTGTTGATTAAAATATGAATTACTTTGTCTATTTTTAAAAAATTTGCATTGATTAAATTATTGGCGATGGGAACTTTTTCCAGGTTTTGATTGCTTATTCCCAAACCAAAACTTCTCATTAAATTAAAAGCGTCTGCGGGACGTCCCAGATAATACATTTTTAGATTATCGGGATTAATATAATAAGCTTTTCCTTTGTCTTCAACTTTAAGAACGATTTTCCCGCTTAATCTTTTGGGGGCCAAATCTTTGAATCTCTCAAAATCTCGGTTACTTATTCCCAAACCAAAACTTCTCATTAAATTAAAAGCGTCTGCGGGACGTCCCATATAATAACGTTCTTTGTCGTCGGGGTTAATATACCAGGCTTCTCCATGTTCCTCCACTTGTAAAAGAATTTTACCGGCCAATCTTTCGTTTAAATTTTCAGCTTTTACGATAATCGGTAAGAGAAATAAGATTATTAAAAAAAATATTTTTTTCATAAATAATTTTTAAACAATTTAATGATATCATATTATAAGGTTGTCGCCAAATTTTGAGCAATTAAAAAAACGAGAATTTTTCTCGTTTTTTTAATTGGTTTTTTTAGCCATTGTTTTTAAGCAATTCGTGCAAATTTTTACTTTTTTCCCGTCAATTTTTTTACTTTGCAAATTGAGAAATTGCTTTCTTTTTGTCGCTATCATAGAATGGCTTCTGTTGTTGGCCGTTAGAGGTTTGCGACCGCAGACATCACATCTTCTAGACATAGTGTTTGTTTATTAAATAATCAGAATTAATAAAAAAATATTAGCATAATTTTTTATTTTTGGCAAGAGTTTTAGTGTTTAATTTAAAGTTATTTTTTGAGCCGTTTTCCATAAAGAATCATTTCCGTGTAATTTTAGCCAATACCACCATTCAGCGCCCCAGATATAAATTTCATTCAAACCGCTGTATTGGGCGTATTTTAAATTTTTCTTTAATTTTTCCGCATCCATTGATTTTAATTGTTCGTTTATCGGCAAAGTATTTAAAGGCGCGTTTGACCAGGCCTCTCCTTGCAGTTCCGTGATAATGACTTTTTTTAAATTTTTATGAAAAAATTTATTTATTTTTGTTTTATAATAATAATAACTCGCCGGAAACGGGTAAGAAGAAAAACCCCAATATGGGTTCCAAACTGTTTTATACATACTTGTTCCCAAAATGTCGGCTTTTTTGGAAATTTTCATCCAAGTGCTTAATTCCCCGCTGTCAGTCAAAACAATTAATCTTTTGTCTTTTGATTTTACCAATTTAATTTCTTTATCTAAAAAATTCAAATCACCATTAGGACACTCTCCAAAAATATCCAGTTTAGGTTCGTTTTCCACTTGCCAATAAATTATATTGGGATATTTTTTAAAATGATTTACTTCTTTTTCCAATAATCTTAATATTAAATTTTGTTTTTGTTTTTCCGGTAAATTTTTTGCCCATTGAGGGGTGTGGCATTCGGGCCAGCGCGGTGTTCGTCTGCCAATCGCCAAAATGATATTGATATTTCTTTTTTGGGCTTCTTCTACTTGCCAATTAAGATCCCTGAAATCAAATTTGTTCGGTTCTTTTTCTATCAAGTCCCAATGAGCGGAAATTCTTAAATTTTTCGGTTTTAATTCATCAAGTATATGTAAATACGCTTCTTGCCAATTTAACCCTAAATCAGTGGCGTATTTTTGGGAAAAATTTAATCCGTAAATGGGTTTTTCCCCGTTAGACATATCTCGGGGCCAAAATATAAAAAGGATTGAAATTGTGATCGTAAGTGCAATTAAAAAAGATTTGAAAAGTATTTTTTTAAAATTTGATTGCAATATTCCTGATAATTTTTTTTTGATTAATAACCACATATTTTAAGTCATCAATAAAAGTAAGCCCCAGCCGATTAAAAACAGGGCAACACTTTTTTGAACTATGATTAAAGGGGTTAATTTTTCCTCTAAAATATAAGGAAATTTTTTGCTTAATATAATAATGATGATAAACAAAAAAGCGTATTGTAATCCTTGCAGTCCCTGAACCAGTGTAACGCTGTTTAATGAAAAAGCGTAATTTATTAAGAAAAAGCTAAGCCCCCCGAATATTTGCCCGATTAAAAAAAGTCCGTTTCCTTTGGTGTTGCTTTTTTTCTCGGTTTGAAAAATTTCTTGCCTGCTTTTAGGCGGAATTAAAAGAAAAAGCGCGCCTAAAACCAAGCCCAATCTTGTCCAAACAAAACCGTTTAAAAAATTAACCGAGTTATAAATATATTTTGTTAAAATATATGATAAGGCGAAAGAAAAGGCTGAAAAAACGGCTAAAACCAAGACTATTTTAATGGAAATTTCTTTTTCTTTTTTAAATATTTTTTTTATTTTTTCTTTCAGGGAACTTTCTTTTTTTTGATAGGAAATTAAGGCGCCCCCCAACAGAATTAAAAAGAAAGCCCACAATTCTGAATGATTTAATTTTTCTCCAAGAAAAATACTGGCCAAAAAGAATATAAAAACGGGATTAAGACTGCCGATAAAAGGGACAATTTGGCTGGCGTCGGAATTTTTTAAAGCGGTGTAAAGCAAAAAAAGGGCTAAAATAAAAAAAAGTCCGGCCAAAATACTGATAAAAATCAGTTTTAAAGAAATTAAACTTAAAGCGAAAGGAGCTAAAACCAAAATAATCAAAATATTTAATACGCCAATATTAAAAGTATAAGCGGAAGGGCGAGGAATTTCTTTGTTTAATAAAAACTTATCAATACTTATCGCTACCGCATTCAGAAAATAAGCAAAAATTGTAATTTGAAGCCACATTGTTTTATTTTTTTCGCGCAATTGTAATTATATTTTGACCTTTAAAACGAGAAGTTTTCTTTCCTTGAAAACTATAATAAGAATCAATAAGATCAAAGTTGTTTTCTTTGACTAATTTGTTTAATTCATTTAAACTGAAAGCGTAATAATATAAAGGGTATGTAAAACTGCCGATTTTCCATTCAGTCATTATATCTTTTAAGCCAAGCTCTTTTTTAGGTATTTGATATTTTTTTTCCCAAACGGAAGCCGGTGTTTTTATTTTTTGTAAAGTGTAATAAAACCAACTTTTTTTACTAAAAGTAAAACGCCATAAATTCCAATTTGTCATCAAGAGCAAGCCGTTCGGTTTTAATAATGAATTTATTTTTTTTAATATTTTTGATTGTAGTTTATGAGATGGAAAATGATTTAAGACAGCAATTATAAAAACAGCGTCAAATTGTTCTGTTTTGAAAGGGGCTTCTTCAATGTCAAAAACACCGAATTGCGGTTTAGCGGGTGAAGTTCTATATCTGTTTCGGGCGATATCGATTAGTTTTTTGCAAGAATCAATTCCGAAATATTTAACCTTTTTATTTTCAAATTCCTCAAAAAGGCGACCATTGCCGCAACCAACGTCCAAAACATTATAACCTTCTAAAACATAATTGCTTAATTTTTTCAAGTCCGGCCAAATATAACCTCTGGTTATGGAAAATTTTTCCGCTATGTTTTCGTAGTTTTCTTGATTTATTTTTTTAATTTTTTCAATACTTTTTTTGTTCATAAAACTATGATTCTTAATAAAATCTTAAAAGAAATTATCAGAAAAGACCCTCAAAACGAGGAAGATTTTTTAAGTATTAAACGAGAGATATTTTCCAAATATAAAATGAAACAAGTTTCCAACGCTCAATTATTAAAATTATACAATAATTTAAGAAATAAACCAAATAAAAACAATAAATTAAGAGAAATTTTAAAAAAAAGAAAAATCAGAACAATGTCCGGAGTGGCGCCGATAGCCGTTTTAACCAAAGCTTCCGGTTGTCCGGGAAATTGCGTTTATTGTCCCAATGAAAGTAAAATGCCTAAAAGTTATTTATCCAATGAGCCGGCGGTAATGAGAGCGATTATGTGTAATTTTAATCCTTTTTTTCAAGTTCAGACAAGGATTAAAGCATTAAGAGCGAACGGGCATGATGTTGATAAAATTGAAATTATTGTCATGGGCGGAACTTGGTCGGCTTTTCCCAAAAAATATCAATATTGGTTTTTAAAAGAAATTTTTCGCGCCGCCAATTCTTACAGTGATAAAAAATATTTGAAATTAAAAATAAAAAATTTTCAAAAAGAAACTTATAGTAAACTTAAAATTTCCGATTTGAAAAAAGAATTAAAAAAAGAACAAAAAAGGAATGAAAAAGCAAAATATAGAATTGTTGGTTTGACTTTGGAAACTCGTCCGGATAATATTAATTTTAAAGAGTTAAAAAGATTTAGAGAGCTTGGTTGTACCAGGGTTGAGATTGGTGTTCAGGCCGTTGATGATAAAATTTTGAAACATAATAAAAGAGGACACGGGGTTAAGGAAATTGTTGAGGCGACAAAATTTTTGCGTCAGGCCGGTTTTAAAATCGTTTATCATTTAATGCCCAATTTACCGGGAGCGACCGTAAAAAAAGATTTGGCGATGTTTAAAGAAATTTTTAATGATCAGAGATTTTTACCGGACCAAATTAAAATTTATCCTTGTGTGGTTGTTAAAGGAGCCGAACTTTATGATTGGTGGAAAAGAGGAAAATATAAACCGTATAGTGATAAACAATTGGAGGATTTGTTAGTGGAAATCAAAAAAATAACTCCTTATTTTGTCAGAATCGTCAGATTAATCAGAGATATTCCAACCGAATCAATAGAGGCGGGCAATAAAATTTCCAATTTACGTCAAACATTACAAGAAAGATTACATAAAGAAGGAACGAGTTGTAAGTGTATTCGTTGTCGGGAAGCTAGAAAATTAAAAGTATCTCAAGAAAACATAAAATTATTTAAAGAAAAATATGAGACACTAAACAGTCAAGAAATTTTTTTAAGTTATGAAAGTAGAGATAGGAAAATCCTTTTGGCTTTTTTAAGATTAAGTTTACCCAAAAAGCAAGACAAAAGATTTCTAAAATACTTTAAAGAATTAAATGGGGTTTCGTTGATACGAGAATTACATACTTATGGGCAATTAGCCCCTTTGAAAAATGGTTCAAAAAATATTCAGCATAGAGGTTTAGGAAAAATGTTAATGAAAGAGGCCGAGGGGATTGTTCTGGAAAATAATTTTAAAAAAATGGCGGTTATTTCCGGAGTGGGCGTAAGAGAGTATTATCGGAAATTGGGATATAGACTGCAAGGAACCTATATGATAAAAAAATTAAAATAAAAAAACGCTCGTAAAAACGAGCGCGTTCATTCAAAGAAGGTTATCAAATATTTTTCCGGAAAAAAGATAAACAATCCATTTCCAGAGAAAAAGAATTGCGTGCCATAGATGGACCCCTCCCAAAACAAGCCATTCAAGGATAATTATGGCAAGGTAACTCAGAAAGAGAATTGGCCAAAGGAGCATAACTTTATCTTTTGCTTTGTTTTGATATTCGGCAAATGTATAAATTTTTGGGATATCATTTTGTTTTACTATCCCGTGTTCATCCTGAAAAGGGAGTCCGTTTTTAAAAATAAAATTATTAAAAGCTTTTGTTTGGCAAAATTTATACGGAAACGGCACTAATATTTTTCCCGCAGTGGAATTTGGGTAATAATCAACGTAGGAAACGAGAAAATTAAAACCATATCCGAGATTAACATAAATTAAGATAGCGAAAATAAAATAAGCAATTTTTTTCAGTTCTTGAATAATATCCATTTTTGATTCCTCCTGAAAAGTTGATTGAAAAGTGCTTTCACTTAAAATATTATTATTTTTTATAAAAGTCAAGATTATGAATAAAAAAAATAAATATGAACTTTTGGCTCCGGCCGGTTCTTTGGAAAAAGCCAAATATGCTTTAAATTTTGGCGCTGATGCGGTTTATTTGGGAGTGCCTGATTTTTCTTTAAGAACCAGAATAAACAGTTTTACGGAAAAAGATATTGAAGAAATAATAAAATATGCCCATCAAAAAAATAAAAAGGTTTATATTACCGTAAATATTTACGCTCATAACAGGCATTTAAAAAAAATTCCTTTTTATTTGAAAAAAATTAAAAAATGGCAAGCTGATGGAGTGATATTGTCAGATCCCGGAATTTTAAGATTGGTAAAAAAATATTTGCCAAATATTTCCATACATTTAAGCACTCAGGCAAATACGACAAATTATGAGGCGGCCAAGTTTTGGTATGAAAACGGAGTGGAAAGAATTATTTTGGCGCGAGAAGTGACTTTAAAGGAGATTCAAGAAATTCATCGTCAAGTTCCGAAATTGGAATTGGAATATTTTGTTCACGGGGCCATGTGTATGAGTTATTCGGGCAGATGCTTGTTAAGTTCTTTTTTTCTTGGGCGGAGCGCCAATTTGGGTGATTGTGTCCAGCCGTGTCGTTGGCGTTATAATTTAAAAAAGAAAAAAATAATCAATGATGATGAGGAGTTTTTTATTACTGAAGAAAAAAGACCCGATATGCCTTTAAAAATGGAAGAAGACATTCACGGAACTTATATTATGAATTCCAAAGATTTGTGTTTGGTGAAATATTTGAGAGAATTGCAAAAAGCGGGTGTTAGTTCTTTTAAAATAGAAGGAAGAGCTAAAAGTATTTATTACGTTTCTTTGCTTAGTTTGCTTTATAAGCAGGCCTTGCTTTCTCAAAAAAAGGGAAGTGAATATAAGAAAGAAGTTAATAAAATTTACAAAGAACTGCAAATGTTAACCCATAGAGGTTATACAACCGGATTTTTGTTCGGTGCTGATAAAGTTGAACAAAAAACAGATGGCGCGCATATTTTGGGAAAATATCAATTTGTCGGTGAAGTGATTGATTGTCAGCCAAGGAAAAATAAAAAATTCAATCTTTTTCTTAAAGTTCATAATAGTCTTTTTGTCGGAGAAAGAATTACCATTATTGAGCCGAGCGGAAAAAGGGTGAACCTAAAAATTAAAGAAATCAAAGAATTTGACGGAACCTTAAAAAACGAAGCGCATGGAGGACAAAACAAGAAAATTATTATTCCGGTTAATAAAAAAATTACGGCAATGTCAATTGTTAGAAAAAAAACAAAATAATTTATGTTTTTCAAAAAAAAGAAAAATATTTTTTTAAGTTATGTTTTTATTTTTTGGATTTTTTTTGGGTTTTTGTTATTTTTTCAAAATCCAAACACTTATTCTGATCCGGACGGTTTTTATCATGTTAAAATAAGTAAGCTTTTTCTTGAAAAAGGATTTTTAAAAACATTTCCTTGGCTAAGTCAAACTTCTTTGAACAATCATTTCGTTGATCATCATTTTTTTATCATTTGTTT
>JALULG010000095.1 GCA_027040785.1 bacterium | reverse complement strand
GGCCAAACCCATTGATAATATTTTTTGACATATTTTATCATTACTTCAATAAAAAGAGAGCCATAAAATATTTTAAAATCAATTGGTCCCCACTTAAATAATTTTTTTTTAGGATTGATGTTTATTTTGAATAAGTTTTTTTTATCCATCTTTTGTTTTTATTTTTTATCAATTAATTTACCTTCGCGATAAATTTTAGCAATGCCTGATTCTAAATTACTTACCTTGTCTTTTAAATAATCGGAATTTTCACCTAATTTTTTAAATTCATCAGCCCTTTCGTCTCCTTGCAGAAGTTTGTTTAATGTTTCTTTTTTTAAGACTATAATGTCGGCACTTGCTCCTTCTGCTATTCTTCCTTGACCATTATTATGTTCATATTCTGCGCCCATTAAAGAGTAAGCTGCCAATGCTTGTTCAAAAGAGATTCTTTCTTTAGAGTTTGGATGATGTGTAGCTGCCCAAATTCCGAACAAAGCAGAAGTTGGCATACCATCGGACCCAAAATGCATAGGAATCCCTTTTTGGATTATGTCTGCATGAGGACAAATTTGAGTTATCCTACCGGAAAGCCTATCTCTATATATGAAATCTGTTAAAAAATTTGGTTCCGAATTCACCCAAACCCCCAAACTTTTTGTCTCCTCTAACATTTCTTGAGAAAGCTCAAAGTGTTCTATTCGAAAACGAGTGGGGTCTATTTGAGTGGTTTCGGCAAGTTTGATCCATTTTTTGGCGGTTTCTAAGGCACGTTTTATACCACGATCTCCAATGGCGTGCATTGCTATTTTTTCCATGCCAAAATTGCGTGCCATTTCAATCGCATTATTAAGCTCTTTGATTGAATGAAATTCCGTTCCTTTGCTATTAATATCATCATAAGATTTGTCTAACATAGCAGTGTGCGAACCAAAACTGCCGTCAGCCAGAAGTTTCATTCCTATCATTCCCCAGTCTTTGTTAGGATTAAAAAGTCCGGCCCTTTCTAATTCCTCTTGTGTATTTTTTAGTTTTTTTAAAAGTTCCGGAAACATAAAAATTTGTCTTACCGGAAATTCAGTTTTTTCTTTTTTTTCCCATTCTTTTCGAGTAAGAAGAGTTGCGATAAAATCTTGCCAAGATAAAGGAGCCATTTCGTGGATACCGGTAATACCTCGGTGAACCCATTCATCTATTTTATTTTTCATTCCTTCGGAAATTTTTTCAATATCATGATAAGCTTCGGCTACCTGAATTGCCAACAAAGAAAATCCTTCTGTAGCTTGTCCTGTTTTTTCGTTTAATGTTCCGGATATTTTATTTCCATTTTTTATTTCTTTTTCAGCTACTTTTTTTACTAATTTAATCATTTTGGAATTTAATCTTGCTCCATGAAAACTTATATCAACTAAACAAATTGGTCGTTTTGGCGACGCTTCGTCTAATGATTCTCTATAAATATTCGGTATTAGTGCTGTATTATGTCCCAATAAAATTTTAGGAGTTTCCAAGTTTTCATTTTTATTTTGAGTTTGTTTTTTAATTGAATTCATCATTTCTTTTGGCGATTCAATATCAAAGACATAGCCGGCTTGGATAACGTCTAATGTACCGTAAATTAGATGATTATGAGCATCAATCATTCCCGGTAAAACTGTATTTCCTTTTTCGATAGATATTTTTAAATCCGGATTTTTTTTTCGTTGAGCTTCCAACCAATCTCTAACATCGCGCGGATCACCCATTTTAACAATTTTTCCGCTTTTAGCATCGGTTACAAATTCTATATTTTGTTTTTTTTCTAATTTTTGCCCCTCTAATTTTTGAGGAGCAAAAATAGATTCCGGCTGAAAATGAGAAAATTCTTTTTTCATATTGTAAATAATTATTCAACGTCAATATTTAATAAATAAGTTATTATCGCCATTGTTGTGTAATTAAATTTTTCTATTAAAAGTTTTGTTTGCATTCTTGGGTCATTATCGGTTTCTTTTAGTGCTGTTAATCTTCCATCTGTTGTTGTTCTTGGTTCAAACGCGTTTACAATAGCTGTTTTCTTTATTTTTTTTAAATGATTTTTTGAAAATGGAACAAATGCTTTGTTGAATTTTTTTATTAATTCTGGGTTTTCTCCTGATTGTGGTAAACCTTCAACAATAAATAAATAATCAACCTTATCAATAAAATCATTTAATTTAGATTCCATATAAACAGAATTATTGTCTTTAATAATTTTTCTAATATATTTTGGTAATTTAAATTCCGGAACAACCGAATCTTCGTAAAATTTTACACCAAAACGACTAAAAACTTTAACAGCCGCTTTTGTGGGCCGTGAAGATTTAGTCATTCCATAAATACCGATTTTTAAATTTTTAATATTTCCAAATTTTTCTTTGGCTAAATACAAAAGAGTTGGGGCAGATAAAGTATGCTCTTCGTTTCCACACATAGCATTCATAAGAGGAACACGAAAACCTTTTCGGGCAAATTGTGTTAAATTAAAACTTTTGTCTCGTATAGCCATGATATCACAAACAGAGGCCAAGCCGTTTAAAGTATCTTCCATGTCTTCTTCCCCTGTTTCTAAGTAAGTGCCTTTAATACCATCAATACCAAACCAACCACCTCCTAATCTAACTATGCTAGCCTTTAAACTGGCCGATGTTCGTGTGCTTTCTTGAAAAAACATAGTAGCTAATATTTTCCCCGGACAAAGATGAGTAAAATTTTTTCCATTTTTTATTCCTTTGTCAAAAATTTTTGCTCGACGAATAATTTCTAAAAATTCCTCAGTAGTAAAGTCTTCTGTGCGTGTAAAATGTTTCTTATTATTTTTCATAATTAAATAATTAAATAAATTAGTTGCTTTCTTTGTTTTTTAATATTTTAATGACACCGTTTTCCATATCAATTTCAATCAAATCATCATTTTTTAAAAATTGTGTAGCTGTTTTAGCGCCGATAATAGCGGGGATGCCTAATTCCCGAGAGACAATGGCCGCATGGCAAGCTATCCCCCCTTCGTTGGTAATAATCGCTTTGGCTTGTCGCATTAAGGGGACAAATTCGGTTCTGGTCATACTGGTAACTAAAATCTCGTTTTTTCTAAATTTATCTTTACCAACATTTAAAACAATTCTAACAACCCCCTTTATTTTTTTCTTTGCTCCTAAACTGGCTACTGTTCCTTTTAATGTATTTTCTTGTTTTTTGTTTTTTATTGCTTTTAAAATTTCTTTATTGTCTTGACCATAAATTAAATTTATTTTTTTACCTGTTTCAAAAACCATAAAAACACCGGATTTTCTTTTTTGCAAAATATTTTTTGGAATTTTTTGTTTTTGTGTTAATAATTTTTTAAATTCATCTAC
>JALULG010000094.1 GCA_027040785.1 bacterium | reverse complement strand
TTTTGAGAATGAAAAGGATAATTTTTTGATTTTTAATGTTTTAAATAAAGAAAGAATTCTTTGGCAAAAAATTTATCCTTTTGAAAATATAATGACCGAGGAGAAATATTGTTATTTGATTCCTCAACAATTTTTAAAAACCGATGTGAATTTAAAAGGGGAATTTATTTTGAAAAAAGATATTGGTGATAATATTGTTTTGAATAAAATTAAAACGGTTGTTTTTGTTTTGAAATAAATATCCCATGTCATGCTGAGTTTATTTCAGCATCTCGTTTTTCCCCATGTCATCCTGAACTTGTTTCAGGATCTTGAGAAGCAGAGTAATAATTTAAATAACACGAGACCATGAAATAAATTCAGGGTGACATGTAATGAACATGAGACCATGAAATAAATTCAGGGTGACAGTGAAAATCCATGAATCGCCCCCATGTCATGCTGAATTTATTTCAGCATCTCGTTTTCTCCCATGTCATGCTGAACTTGGTTTAGTATCTCGGGGATGAGAGCAGTAATTTAAATAGCATGAGACCCTAAAATAAATTTAGGGTGACAGTAGAACTATAATATTCTAAAATAAATTTAAAGGAACAACATTTATGGTTTATTTATAATAACTTTATAAATTTTCACATCTCCATTATCAAAAACTTTTTTTAAATATTCTTTTTCATCGGGATTAAAGCTCCCGATATTTTTTTCATTGGCACTATAAAAAATATAATCCAAACGATTATTTAAAAGAAATTTTTTCTTTTCCGGATTGTTTTGATTGTCTTTAAAGAACCATAATACCTTTTTTTCTTTTTCTTTGAAACGAATACTTTCCATTTTACGACCTATATATACTCTGTTGAAAGAAAAGGCCGGTAAAATACCTCCGATAATACGAGTAGAAAGTATGGAGCTATTTTGCGGTATATTAAAATCCATCCATTGCATAGCTGATATTATTGGGGTTGGAAAGTAATTGATTTTTTTTTGGGTTATTTTTATGCCTTCTATTATGATATAAATATTTGATAATGATATAAAAATAAGAAAAAACAGAACAATAAAAAGAGCCGTTGTTTTGTTTTTGATTTTTTTATATAAATAATAAAATCCAATTCCGGCAAAAATAGAAAGCGGGATTTGCAGACCTTCGCTTAATCTTCTTTGGAAAACAATAAAAGGCAAGTAAAGTAAAATAAAATTAATAATTAGCCAAATTATCAAGAAAAAATATTGTAAATTTATTGATTTTTTTTTCTTTAAAAAATAAATTCCCAAAAACATTAAAGGAATTAAAAGTCCATAACTGATAATTAAAACGGGAAAAGAAACTGTTTTACATAAATTTTGAGCAGCTTTTTCCTTGAAATAAGGATTAAAAAAGCTTTGATAAAAAAGATAAGCGGTTGACGGTAAAGAAATAAGATTAATTATTAAAAAATATTTTAATCCTTTTTGAAATTTTTTTTTGTTTTTACTGAAAAATAAAAATATCAAATACGTTATTATTATGCTAAAAATACTGATAATATGAAACGGGTGAAAGTTAAATAATATCAAAGCGCTAATACCGCCCAATAGGGAATATTTTAAATTGTTTTTTGAATCAAAAATTGATTTTAAAAAATAATAATAAATTAAAATGATCAAAATCAGTGATAGAATAAAATGAGGACTATGATAAAAACTTAAAAAAGTATTGGATTCCCCAACCCATAAATCTTGAGGGAAATTATAATACCCTAAATTTTCATCGTAAAAAGTATTAAACAAAGGAGCTGTTAACCATCCCAGACCGGAACCGAAGAGGGCGAGAAAAAGAATGATTTTTTTTAAAAAATCATTCTTGGTAAAAAAAGAAATAAAATAATAAATTGCAGTAACACAAAATGGAATTAATAAAATGCGAACAATATGAAAAGCGTAAAAAGGGGGTAAATGAAAAATTTTTCCAAAATAAGCAACACTTAACCAAAATATGTTAAAGTTCTTTTCCGAAGGGGTTTCGTTATGAAATAAATTTTCCAACAAAAGAGAATTTTTATGTTTTATTTGGTTTAAATAAGATTGGTAAACAAAAATATCTCCGGGGGCCAAATATATACCCATATAAGTTTTTTCTTTTAAGTTGTGGGTAATCCCGTAAGCATAAGGGGTAGATGTTAGAATTATTACAATTAGACTTAGAAAAATAATAAAATTTATTAATTTTTTGAAATTTAATATTTGGAGCATATTAATTGTTGTTAAAAGTTTTTATTCATTAAATTTTGGTTTTATTTTATAAACAATAAAATATTTATTTTCAAATTTTTTGATAGCGTGTTTGTCTACAAAATTAAAAAGTTTTTCTTCATCGCATCTAAGACTACGATTATTATTTTTGCATTGTGATTGTGTCGAACGTTTCCTTACTTGATACATTATTTTATTAATAACAATATATTTAAAATTATTTTTTTTAAGAATTTGATAGTAATTTTTGTCTCCTGTATGTATAAGACAGCCGGTTCTACCCAAATACATATCTGTAAAAACATTATTATAATTTCTAATTGGATAAAAAGCATTATTTTCGGTTATTAATATTTTATTAAAATTGTTGAGATGGAGATTGTTTAAAAAGTTTCCTACCGGATAGAAAAAAAGCATTTTTTTTTGGTACTGTATGTCATTTTCTTCACCTATTAAATATCGTAAATTATCACTAAAATTTGCCATAGCATATGGTAGAGAAAAAACTAAAACAAAAAGTATATAAAGTGTTAACCATTTTTTTTCTTTTAACAATACATAGGGAAGTAAAAAATAAATTAAGTAGAAGCCAAAAAAAGCATACCAGGGGCGGGAGCCGACCGGGAATAAGTGCCAGAGTTCAAAATAAATTATTATAATTAAAAATAAAATAAATAATTTTCTTTTTTTAAAAAATAAAAAAAATAAAGAAAATATAATTATGGGTCCAATGCCGACGTTTCCCATAAAGTAATTATCCGATCCAAACTGAATTGTTTGAGTAAAGATTGTTTTTAGAAAAAATTTATCAACAAAATGTTTACTTTTATTTTCGTTAAATTTTATTTTAGAGACCTCTTCACTTCTTTGCCGCATAAATTTTTGATTGCAAGCAAAATTATCCTTTTCTTTGTTTGTGTTGGTTAAAGGTAAGGGGTAAAGTATGTTCTTATAATAAATTTGATTTTTTATTGCCCAAGGAGCAAAGAAAAGAATGGCCAATAGAGAGGATAAGAAAAACGTAAAAAAGATTTTTTTAAGATTGTTTTTGTATTTTAAAAATAAAAAAATTAAAATCAAAATATATATTGGAATCAATAAAAAAACAGCTAAATATTTAATACCAAAAACTATTCCGCTAAGTATTCC
>JALULG010000093.1 GCA_027040785.1 bacterium | reverse complement strand
ATTTTAAATAAAGAAAAAATCAATGAAATTGATTTGATTTTTGTTAAAAACAGCACCTTATAATATATGATATGTTACTTTGGGTTTATTTCAGAAGTTCGTTTTTTTGTTATATTGATTTTCCTCCCGTCATGCTGAATTTATTTCAGCATCTCGGAGGATAAAGAAAGACTAAAAAACACGAGATTCTGAAATAAATTTAGGATGACATATAGTTAACACGAGACTTCAAAATGTTCGGAACGACAATAAAAGCAACAGAAAATTTTGAAATTTTACCGAATTTGTATTAATATTTTTTTATAATATATTAAAATCACAATAAAAACAGGAGGTAAAAATGGAAAAAATCACTTGGCTTTGGGGATGGTATAAGACGATTATGGGCGTGATAACAATAATTGTTATTATATTTGTAATCATTCGTCCGTTTTTATATCGTTTTTGGTGGCGTTTTACCAGGGTAAAGTGTCCCAAATGTGGCGGTTATAAATTTGGACGAATGGTCGGCGGACCACCTAGATGCATTAAATGCGGGTGGCAAGTAAAAGATTTTTCCAAAATTCGTTCAGATAAGAAAAAATATTATTTGATTGGGTGGTATAAAGAAAAATGAACATTTTTAATTAAATTATTCAAGGGTCGTTGTCATAAAGCGACCTTTTTTATTTTGCCAATTTAATTAAGATATATTTTGAGTGTTAAAATATAAATCCTTGAAATTTATTTAATAATAGTATACCTTATAATATATAGTTTTAAAAATATGTCTCAAAAAACAAAAGAAAATAAAAAATCATTCATTGCTTTGCGAGAAGAAAAAATCGCTCGATTTTGGGAGGATAAAAATATTTTTCAAAAATCGGTTAATAAAGAAGCTCCAAACGGAGATTATGTTTTTTATGATGGTCCGCCGTTTGCCACCGGTTTGCCTCATTATGGGCATATTGTCGGCACCGTAATGAAAGATGTTGTGCCGCGATATTGGACTATGAAAGGGTATCGTGTAGAAAGAAAATGGGGCTGGGATTGTCATGGTTTACCGATTGAAAATATTGTGGAAAAAGAAATGGGTTCTCAAAGCAAGAAAGATATTGAAGAAAAAGGAGTTGAAGAATTTAACGAATTATGTCGCAGTAAAGTTTTGAGCTATGTTGAGGATTGGGAAAAAATAATTAGAAAAATCGGACGATGGGCGGATATGAAAAACGCTTACAAAACAATGGATTTGTCATATATGGAATCTGTTTGGTGGGTGTTTAAAAAATTATGGGATCAAGGATTGATTTATAAAGATTATCGTTCCATGCATATTTGTCCACGATGCGAAACCACTCTTTCTCAATCGGAAGTGACCGAGGGCTATAAAAATATCAAAGATTTGTCGGCAATTGCCAAATTTGAATTGCTTGATGAGCCGAAAACTTTTATTTTGGCTTGGACAACAACTCCATGGACACTGATTGGCAATGTGGCTTTGGCGGTGGGTGAAGATATTGAATATGTTCAAGTTAATTATGATAATGAAAATTATATTCTTGCTAAAGAAAGATTAAAAAACGTTTTTAAAGACAAAGACTTTAAAATTGAAAAAACTTTTTTGGGTAAAGATTTGATTGGTAAAAAATATAAACCCTTATTTAACTATTACGCAAATGATGAAAATTTAAAAAACAAAGAAAACGGTTGGAAAATTTATGCCGGCGATTTTGTGACCACCGAAGAAGGAACCGGTATTGTGCATATTGCGCCCGCTTTTGGTGAAGATGATATGAATTTGGGCAAAAAATACGATTTGCCTTTTGTTCAGCATGTAAATATGGACGGGACTTTTAAAAAAGAGGTGCTTGATTTTCAAGGGTTGAATGTTAAGCCGAAGGGCGAAAAGAAAGACGCGCATATGGCAACCGACATTGAGATTATAAAATATTTGGCGCGCCATAATTTGCTTTTTTCCAAAGAAAAATACGAACATAGTTATCCGCATTGTTGGCGTTGTGATACTCCTTTAATAAATTACGCCACTTCTTCTTGGTTTGTGGCGGTTACCAAAATAAAAGACGGTTTATTGGAAGAAGCGAAAAAAATAAACTGGTCGCCGGCTTATATTAAAAACGGTCGTTTTGGAAAATGGTTGGAGGGCGCTCGTGATTGGTCTATTTCCCGACAAAGATTTTGGGCATCGGTCATTCCGATTTGGGAATGCGAATGTGGGGAAAGAAAAGTTTTCGGCTCTGTGGAAGAACTGGAAAAAGCCGGCGGGCAAAAAATCACTGATTTGCATAAACATATTATTGATAAAATAACGGTTAAGTGTGATAAATGCGGAAAAACAATGCATAGAATTCCCGATGTTTTGGATACTTGGTTTGATTCCGGTTCAATGCCTTACGCTCAAATGCATTATCCTTTTGAAAATCAAGAAAAATTTGATAAAAATTTTCCCGCCGAATTTATCGCCGAAGGAGCGGATCAAACTCGCGCTTGGTTTTATTATTTACATGTTATCGGTTATGGAATTAAGAAAAGCAATGCTTTTAAAAATGTGATTGTTAACGGAATAGTATTGGCTGAGGACGGGAAAAAAATGAGTAAAAAATTACAAAATTATCCTGATCCAAGTTTTATTTTAAATAAATACGGGGCTGATGCTTTGCGTTATTATCTTTTAACCTCTCCGGTTGTTCAGGCGGAAAATTTGAATTTTTCCGAAAAAGGCGTTGACGAGGTGATGAAAAAAGTTTTAATGATTTTGGGAAATGTTTTGAGTTTTTATAAAATGTATGAAAAAGATATTGATAAAAACGCTAAATTATCAAAAGAAAATGTTTTGGATAAATGGATTTTGGCCAGATTGGCGGAATTAAATTTGGAAGTTTCGGATAATATGGACAAATATAATCTTTTAAAAGCGACTCGTCCAATTGGAGTTTTTATCAATGATTTGTCAACTTGGTATTTGCGTAGAAGCAGAGAAAGATTCAAAGGCGATGATGAAAAAGATAAACAAGACGCCCTTTTAACAACTCGTTTTGTTTTGCTTACTTTGGCGAAAATAATGGCGCCGGCAATGCCTTTTATGGCGGAACATATTTATCAAGAAATCGGCGGAGGAAAAGAATCCGTTCACTTGGAAGAATGGCCGGTTTTAAAAATTGATGATAAAGATAAAAAAATTATTGAAGAAATGAAAAACGCCCGAAATATTGTGGAAATGATTTTGTCTTTAAGGGTGGAAAACGGGGTTAAAATAAAACAACCTTTGCCGGCTTTGGCGGTTAATTTTCATTCAAGCGATTGGGAAATTGATGAGCAAATTAAAAAAGTGATTTTAAATGAAACCAATATTAAGGAGAGGAAAAGTCTTTCCAATCAAAAAGAAAA
>JALULG010000092.1:7327-10517 GCA_027040785.1 bacterium | reverse complement strand
AAATTAGCCACAATTTTATAATTTTTCAATTTTAAATCATTTAAAGATAATTTCAAAATATTTTTGTTTATAATTTTAACATTTGTTTGAAAAAATTTTTCTTTCAAAAAATCAGCCAAATGTTTATCTAATTCAATGGCAATCACATTCTTAACTTTCAACATCAAAGTTTCCGTTAAAAAACCCAAACCCGGTCCGACTTCCAAAACAATATCATCTGTTTTTAGATCTGACGCTTTAATTATTTTTTCCAAAATTTTTTCATTAATCAAAAAATTTTGCCCCCAATAATGAATCGGCTTAAGGCCAAGTTGTTTTAAATTTTCTTTGGTTCTTTTTAATAATGACATTTATTTTTTAAATTTTAGACGAATAATTTTAATAAAAAATTCAATAATATCTTTAATGGAAAGTTTTGACTTACCATATCTTCTATCAACAAAAACAATGGGAATTTCTTTAATTTTAAAACCTTTTTTTTCACATAAATAAATCATCTCTTCTTGAAAAGCATAACCATTGCTTTTTATTTTATGCAAATCTATTTTTTTTAAAACTTCACGATCATAGCAACGAAAACCGGTAGTCACATCCTTTGTTTTTAAGCCCAAAAAGAAAGAAGCGAAAAACATAGCGCCATCAGAAGCAATATAACGCCAAATATTCCAATTTTCTATTTTACCGCCTTTAATTTTTCTGGAGCCCAAAACAACTTGATAACCTTTTTTAGCTTCTTTTAACAAGCGAGGAATGTCTTTGGGGTTATGAGAAAAATCAGCATCCATTTCAAAAATATATTTCCCGTTGTTTTGCAAAGCATATTTAAAAGCAGTAATATAAGCGCTTCCAATCCCCATTTTAGCGGGACGATGAATTACTTTAATTGGTAATTTTTGCGCCATTTTATCAACAATTTCCCCTGTTTTGTCCGTGGAATTATCATCAACGATAATCAGGTACAAATTATCTATATTCAAAGCAAAAATACTTTTTATCAATTTTTCAATATTTTCCGCTTCATTATAAGTTGGAATACAAATGAAAATTTTTTGATTGTTTGGCATATTTTTAATTTATTTTGGCCCTGAAATAAATTCAGGATGATAGTGAAACCCCCATGTCATGCTGAATTTATTTCAGCATCTCGTTTTTCCCCATGTCATGCTGAACTCGGTTCAGCATCTCAGGAAACAGAGTAATAATCTAAAAAACACGAGATTCTGAACTAAATTCAGAATGACAATGTTTTTCCCCATGTCATGCTGAACTCGGTTCAGCATCTCAGAGAATATAGTAAAACAGAAAACCCCGAGATCCTGAATTTATTTCAAGATCTCATATTTTTTAGGTTTTACCCTTTCCTCCGAGCCCCTGAAATAAATTCAGGGTGACATGGGGAGAATTCAGTATGACATGGGGATCGTATGTCATCCTGAATTTATTTCAGGATCTCGAAAAATAAAGTAAAATTTAAAATCAACGAGATTCTGAAATGTTCAGAATGACATAAGAGAGACGAGATGCTGAAATAATACTAAAACAAGTTCAGCACAAACTCGGCATGATATGGGGACAATTCAGCATAACAAGGAGAAAGTTTAGATGAATTTTTATTCTTTTTCTCCCAAAACCTCTTTCCACATCTCGATTATTTTTTGAACATTTTTTTCTTGACTAAAATTTTCTTTAATTTCTTTTTGAAAAACCCTTCCCATCTCTTCTTGCTTTTCTTTATTTTTTAATAAAAATAGAATTTTATCTGCCAATGCCTCCTTATTATTTATCGGCACAATAAAACCCGTCTTACCGTCTTTAATAATTTCTTTAGCCCCGGCGGTTGCTGAAGCGATTACCGGTTTTCGGCAAGCTCCGGCCTCTAAAAAAACCTTGCCAAAACTTTCATTACTGGAAGCTAAAACCAAAAAATTACTTGCCCAATAAAAATTAATCAATTCGTTTTGTTGCTTTGCTCCCAAAAAATAAATATTTTTTTTCAAACCCTTTTTTTCCACTTCTTCTTTTAACTCATTTTTTAATTCTCCCGAACCGATTATCAATAAAACCGCCTCACTATAATTTTTAAGAACTTCTTGAAAAGCATTGATTAACAAAGAAATATTTTTAGCCAAAACCAATCGCCCGACAAACAAAACAATTTCTTTATTTTGATACTTTTCTTGGATTTTTTTTATTTCTTTTTTGTTTGGATGAAAAAATTTTTCAAAATCAATCGGAGTTGATATCTGAAAAATTTTATCCTCGGAAACTCCCATTTTGATTATTTTCTCTTTTACCTTTTGACTTACTGCCCGAACAGCGTCCGCTCTTTTAATTACAAAAGCGCCTAAAAGCAAAAAAAAGCGATTTAAAAAACTTTCTTGAAGCCAAAACTTATTGCCAAAAAAATCACCATGGGAATGAACTATCAATTTAGCCCCGTTTTTCTTTTTTATTAAATATCCCGCCAACCCAATCACAAAAGGATCTTGACAAACAATCAAATCAAATTTACTTTTCTTAAAAATCCGCTGAGAAATTTTTAAAATATCAAAAAAATAAAAAAAACGTGAAAAAGAATTTGTCGGATAAACAGTAACATTCTCATTTATTTTTATCTTATCTTTTTGGCCTTTATTTAAAACAATAATATCCAAATTTTCAACATATTTACCGTAAATTTTATGCCTTTCCATAGCATCACCAAAGGCCTTTTTATCTCCCAATAAATTTCTGTCCAAACTTATCATTAAAACCCTCATATTTTTTCAAAAATTTCTTTTGTTTTATTAAACATAAACGAATAATCAAATCTTTTTAAATCAATTTGAGAATTTTTAATAAATTTCAATCTTAACTTTCGATTATTTATTAAATTTAAAATCGCTTTTTTCCATTCTTCTTTATCATTATATTTTACCAATAAACCGTTAAAATTTTCCTTAATTACCTCTTTATTTCCTCCTTTATCAGAAGCGATTATCGGCAAACCATAATTCAAAGCTTCAATTAAAACATGCGAAAGCCCTTCATAACCGGAATTTAAAACAAAAATATCCGAGGCATTAAAATAATGATCTAAATCACTATGTTTGATTTTTCCCACCAAAAAAACGTTTTTTTGCAAAAATAATTTTTTAATAATTTTTTTTAATTTTTCTTTTTCCGGTCCGCTACCGGCAATAACTAATTT
>JALULG010000092.1:0-7317 GCA_027040785.1 bacterium | reverse complement strand
TTTCAAATCTTTATCTTTTTTTAGTAATTCAGACCAAATTTCAATTAACATTTCAAAACCTTTCCAAGAAACCAACCTACCGACAGAAAAAACAATTTTTCCAAAAACATTAATTTTTCTTTGAGCTTCCTCTTTTTCTATTTTGCGAACTTCTTTAATATCAACAGCATTATAAATAACTTTTATTTTATCCTCTTTAATTCTCCAGTTTTTAACGATTTCTTTTAAGTAATAACTTGGGGTGATAATTTGAAAAGCGTTTTGAGCTACTTTTTTTTGAATAAAACGAAAAATCTCCACACGGAAAGAATGTTTTTTGTTCTGAAATTCATCAATCCCGTCTTTTGTCCAAGCGCGATTACGCGCTTGCTCCCAAGCATAATCACCGACTATTTTTAAAATATATTTTTTACGCAAAAATTTGCTTGCCCAAAAAGTCGGAAAACCGGCGGAAACCGGACCTTGAACATAAAAAAAATCAAAATTTTTACCAACTTTTAAAATTGTGAAAAAATATTTTAAATAACGCCAAAACAAGAACCTTATTTTTACTATTTTAAAATCATTTTTATTTTCTACTTCATCTTTATTTCCGTAAGCGATAACCATCACTTGATACCCCTCTTTTGCTAATTTTCGAGATAATTTTTCACTATAAGTTGCCGGTCCGCCAATATCCGGCGGAAAAATATCAGCCAATATTAAAATTTTCATTGATTTCATGTTTTTTATTAAAAGTAATATATTTATTGCCTGTAAAATTCCAAATTAAAACCACACCGGTTGCCACAATTTTAGCATAAATATACCAAAAAGCGAATTTTTCTACCAAAACATACATAATAAAATTATTAATACTTAAACCAATAAGAGCGATTATAAAAAAAACAGGCAATTGACGTCTTTTTTTGCCTTTGGAACGAAATGTCCATTTGCGGTTTAAATAATAATTTAAAGTTCCGGATAAAATAAAAGAAATTGTAGCGGAAATCAAATAATAAATTTGAAAAAAATCAGTTAAAAAATACAAAACCGCGAAATCAACAATAGCGCCGGTTCCACCGACTATAACATATTTAATAAATAGCTTGTTTTTGTAAATTAATTTTAAAAACATTATAGTTTATTAAAAATATTTTTCATTTTCTGCGCCACAATATTCCAATCGTATTTTTCCAAAACCATTTTTTGGGCGTTTTCGGCTATTTTTTTCCTTTCTTTCGGACTATTTAATATTTCTTTAATCCTTTTAGCAATACCTTTCGGATCGCGTTTTTCAACCGCCCAACCGGTGGCTTTTTTATTTGGATTTTTATGCTTATCAAATAAAAAATCTTTTATCCCGCCTTCTTGAGTGGCAATAACAGGCAAAGAAACCGCCATTGCTTCAATGAAAGAATTACCAAAACCCTCTGATAAAGATGGCCTGATAAAAATATCAGCTATTTGTAAAAATTTGGGGATTTCTTGATAATCAATATTTCCCAAAAATTTAATCCTATTTTCCAATTTTAATTTTTTAATCAATTTTTTTAATTTATTTTTATCCGGTCCATCTCCCAAAATTAAAAAATCTATCTCTTCGGGCAAATATGAGAACGCTTTAATAACATCATCAACAGCATTTTTTTTAACCAATCTGGAAGTGGTAATAAGATGTTTTTTCTTTTGATCAATATCAAATTTTTTAATAATTTTTTTCAATTCATTGTTCAACGCTTTTTTGGAAAAATATTCCACATCAACGCCATTGGGAACTATTTCAATGGGACATCTCGCCTTGTTTTTTAAAGCTCTTTCTTTCAAATAAGAACTAATCACTTGAATATAATCCGCCTTTTTAAATACTAAAGTATAAATCGGTTTTATTAAAAGATTATATAAAAAATCAATTTTAAAAACATACCTTTTTAAATGTTCCTCTTCATCGCCCTCTTGCAATGTTAATAATAATTTTTTTTGGGGCTTTAAAATTTTAAAAAAAGAGGCGCCAACACTCGCTTGACTCGCCATCATCGCCCAAATCACTTCATAATGCTTTTTTTTATTTAATTTTAAGGCCTTTATCACCCCTAAGAACGGTAGTAAAAATTTATCAAAAGAATTTCCCAATCCAATCCGATAAACATTTACTTGGCCGATTTTTTCTTTTTTGGGCAAGTCTTTTTTTAATCTGGCGGTAATTAAATCAAATTCAAAATCATTATTTCGGTCCGTAATTTCTTTAATGGCTATTTCAGCCGGTCCTTTTAAAGGTAAGTAAGCCGGAGCAAAAATCAAAATTTTACTTTTATTTTTTAATCTGTTTTGAAAATCAATGATTGTTTTTTTAATTCCTTCCGCAAAATCTATTTTAGGCGACCAATTTAAAATCATTTTCGCTTTATTGATATCAGGACATCTTTTTTGAGGATCACCCAAGCGATTGGGGATTTTTTCATAATCGGTAAAAATAATTTGACTTTTACTGTGAAGCGCTTTTTTGATTTTATAAGCCAAATCTTTAATGGTCATTTCAGCCGGATTTCCCAAATTTATCGGCCCTATTTTAATCTTCTCTTTATCAACCGACATTACTTTTAAAAAACCATCTATCAAATCGTCTATATACATAAAACTCCGACTTTGCTCTCCTTTTCCATGAACCGTAATATCATTATTGAAAATCGCCTGCATAATAAAATTGGAAACAACCCGACCGTCATTAAACATCATTTTCGGACCGTAAACATTAAACAATCTCACAATCCTGACATCAACCCCGTATTGTTCATTATAATCTTTACACAAAGATTCGGCCGCTCTCTTTCCTTCATCATAGCAACTTCTTTTCCCCAAAGGATCAACATTGCCAAAATAAGTTTCTTTTTGAGGGTGCTCCAAGGGATCACCATAAACTTCACTGGTAGAGGCCTGTAAAACTTTGGCATTATATTTGCGCGCCAATTCCAACATATTACGAATACCATCCACACTTGTTCGCAAAGTTAAAACAGGATCAAATTGATATTGTATCGGAGAAGCCGGGCAAGCCAAATTATAAATTTCATCTATTTTATGGAATTTTTTCTTTAAAGGATAAATTATATTATGCTTAATTAAAGTAAAATTTTTATTTCTCAATAAATGAGCAATATTTTCTTTTTTTCCGGAAAAAAAAGAATCAACGCAAATAACTCTATGACCATCATCAAGTAAACGTTCACAAAGATGGGAACCGATAAAACCGGCTCCACCGGTAATTAAAATCGTTTTTTGAGACATAATTTTATTTATTTCTTTTCCGTTGAGATGCTGAAATAAATTCAGCATGACAGGGGGAAAACGAGATGCTGAAATGTTCAGCATGACATGAGGCGAAATTCAACATGACATGAGAAAATTCGGAACAATCAAAATTGTCTTTTTCTTTCTTTTACTGTATTATAGCTTTAAAGACACTTAACAGTCAAATAAAATTTTATGGATAAACCGAAAATATTATATTTAATAACTTTATCAGAAACAGGGGGCGCTCAAAAATATGTTTTTGATTTAGCGCGTTCCTTTAAGAATGATTTTGAAGTTTTGGTTGGCGCCGGTGGCAAAATTTCCGCGCCCCTTTTTCAAAAACTCAAACAAGAAAATATCAATTTTTATCCTTTGAAATATTTAAAACGAGAAATTAATCTTTATTACGATTGGAAAGCGCTCCAAGAAATTAAAAATCTGGTTCAACTTTTTCAACCGGATATTGTACATCTTAACAGCTCCAAAATAAGTGTTTTGGGGGCATTGGCCGTTAAACATAAAATAAAAACAATTTATACCGTGCATGGTTTTGTTTTTAACGAACCGTTAAATTTTCTTAAAAAAACAGCTTATTTATTGGCTGAGAAACAAAGCGCTCAATATAAAGACAAAATAATTGTTTTAAATAAAGCGGAAAAAGAAATCGGAATTAATTACGGCATTGCGCCAAAAAATAAATTTGTCGTCATTCCCAATGGAATTGAAACGGAAAATGTTCATTTTTTCAGCAAAAAAGAAGCGCGTCAAAAACTGAAATTACCTCTAAACACCAAAATTGTCGGGACTGTTGCCAATTATTATAAAACAAAAGCTCTAATCAGATTAATTAAAGCCGGTGAAATTATCAATCAAAAATTTAATAAAACAAAATTTGTTTTAATCGGAGACGGTCCGGAAAAAGAAAACTTGATCAAGGAAATCAAAAAAATCGGTTTAATCAATAATTTCCTCTTGGGTCCGGTAGATAATGCTATGCAATATTTAAAAGCGTTTGACGCTTTTGTCTTGCCGTCCGTTAAAGAAGGTTTCCCTTATACTCTTTTAGAAGCTATGCTGGCGGAAATACCGATTATCAGCACAAATGTCGGAGGAATTTCAGAGATAATCACTGATGGCGAGAACGGTTTTTTGATAAAATCTTTTATCGGGAAAAAAGAAGATATTACTATCAATGATTTGGCCCAAAAAACAATCTATATTTTGGAGCATCCGGAAATCAGTAAAATATTTACGGAAAAGGCCTACCGCAAGCTAATCAAAAACTTTACTCTTAAAAAAATGATCAAAAGAACAAGAAAAGTTTATTTTGATTGATTTTAATTATCTAATTTTAAAATTTTTATCCAAAATAATTTCAGATATTTCTTTTAAATCTTTTTCCATTATTCCATCGTGTTTGTTTTGTCCAACTTTTTGGATTAAATACTCAACTTCTTGAACAGTCAAATCTTTACCGACTTTTAATTTTGAAATTGACAAAGCTTTATCAAATTTTTCAACAAAATCATTTATTTTTTGCTCGGAAACATTGGGTAATTTTCCTAATTTCTTGGCCCTCAATAAAGCCTTTTTAATTAAATCCGTTTTTAAATAAGCTTTTAAATTGTATAATTTTTCCATATATTTAAAATTAATATTAATTTTTGTCAAATTTACAAACTGATTGGCTTAAAACTTCTTTTGTATAAGTATTTTTGTTAATTTATTTTTTTAATTTCCCAAGATGCTGAAATAATACTGAAACGAATTCAGCTTTAAATTAAAAATCTCTATTTTTAACCCATTCCAAAGTTTTTTTCAATCCTTTTGAAAAATCAATTTTAGGCTCCCAATCCAATATTTTTTGAGCTTTTGTAAAATCCAAAATACTTCTTTTCACTTCACCGGGCTTATCTTTTGCAAAAGAATAATCAATCTTTCCCTGAATATCTTCTATATTTTTAATAATATCCAAAACGGATATTTCTTTTTTTGTGCCCAAATTAAAAACACCGCTTACTTCTCTTTTTTCAATACTTTTCAAAAATCCCCGCACAACATCATCAACATAAAGATAATCCCTGGTTTTAGCTCCGTTTCCGAAAACAAAACTTTGTTTTTGCCGGACAGCATTGGAGGTAAAAATACCGACCACTCCGCACTCCCCGCCTTTATATTGGCGCGGTCCGTAAATATTCGCCAAACGTAAAACAAGATAATCAAGCCCGTAAACTTCTTTCAAAAAAGCCAAATATCTTTCGCCCGCATATTTATGAATGGCATAAGGACTGATCGGATTAACCGGATCGTTTTCTTTGGCGGGCTTTTCCACATCACCATATAAAGCGCCACCGGTTGAAGCGAAAATAACTTTTTTTACTTTATTTTTAACGCTTGATTGAAAAATATTTAAAGATCCTTGAGCGTTAACTTTATTGTCAAAAATCGGATCATCAACTGATTTTCGCACATCAACCTGTGCTGCCAAATGAAAAACATAATCCGGTTTTTCTTCTCCAAAAATTTCCGGAATTTTTGAGGAACAAATATCAATTTCATAAAACTTTGCTTGAGGGTTTAAATATTCTTTTTTTCCGCTTATTAAGTTATCAATAATAATTACTTGATAGCCGTTATCAAGCAAAGCGTCAACTAAATGAGAGCCGATAAAACCGGCCCCGCCGGTAACTAAAACTTTTTCTTTTTGCATAAATGTTTTTTATTCAATTTATTTATTTTTTATATTTTGCGAGATGCTGAAACGAGTTCAGCATGACAGGAAGAAAACGAGATGCTGAAATGTTCAGCATGACAGGGTGGGTTATATGTCATCCTGAACTTGATTCAGGATCTCAGGAAAAAGAGAATAGGTCTAAAATTCACAAAACTCTAAAATAAATTCAGCACAAGATTCAACATGACATGGAAAAAAACACCAAACAATCTCTTAATCTCCGCTTTTTATTTTCTTCAAATATGCCTCAATAAACGGTTCAATTTCACCGTCTAAAACTTTTTCCACTTCTTGGGTTTCATAATTCGTACGATGATCTTTAATCATTTTATAAGGATGCAAAACATAACTTCTAATTTGACTGCCCCATTCCACTTTTTGTATTTCTCCGCGTAATTCATCTTTTTCAGCTTGTTTTTTGGATTCTTCCAATTCCAAAAGTTTGGCGCGTAAAATTTTTAAAGCGGTTTCTTTATTTTGTAATTGCGATCTTTCATTGCGACAAACAACTTTTATCCCGGTGGGAATATGAACAATTCTGACTGCCGAATCGGTTGTATTAACCCCTTGTCCTCCATGTCCGCTTGATTTGAATGTTTCAATTTTCAAATCTTCATCTTTTATTTTCACATCCTCAACTTCATCCAATTCCGGCAAAATATCCACCAAAGCGAAAGAAGTATGACGCATCGCCTCGGCATCAAAAGGAGAAATACGCACCAGGCGATGAACCCCGTTTTCACTTTTTAAAAAACCGAAAACATTTTGTCCTTTAATATGTAAAACAATACTTTTAATACCGGCCTCCTGTCCATCTGTTCTATCAACAATTTCCACTTGCCATTTCTTTTTTTCAAAAAACCGCAAATACATTCTTAATAAAATTTCCGCCCAATCTTGGGCATCTACCCCACCGGCGCCGGCATGAATAGACATTATAGCATTGTTTTTATCGTATTTTCCGGAAAATAAAACAAAAAATTCCGCTTTTTTAAATTTTTTTTCTATTCGGGAAAATTCTTTTCTAATTTCCTCACCTGAAAAAGACTCTTTATCTCCGCTAATTTCCAGTAAATCTCGGGTTTCTTTTTCCAAGTTTTCCCACTCTTGAATTTCTTCCCTTAAAAAATTCGCTTTTTGGCTAATCTCAACGGCCTCTTTTTGCTTATCCCAAAAATCTTCATCAAGCATTTCTTTTTCTAAAACCTTTAATTCTGTTTTTTTGTCTTCTATTTTTAAAATTTTTTTGGTATTTAAAATTTTTGCCAATAAATCATTTATTTTTTCTTTTAATTCATTCCGAGACATACTTA
>JALULG010000091.1:7517-10517 GCA_027040785.1 bacterium | reverse complement strand
GTTATATGCTTTAGTTGTTTTTCTGAAAATCCAACCACAATTTTTTCCATTGTTTCTATATCAAGCTCTAAAAAAGTTTCTATAACCATTTCCCTTATGTTTAACTGGGCTAACATTATTGGAAGTTCTTCTTCTATGTGTTCTTCTATTATATGGGTTGCTCTTTCTTTTATTCGTTTTTTTAATTTCTAATGTCAGATAATAAAGAAAAAAAACAAAAAGAAAAAAATATTTTTAATGCTTATCAGGTTTTGGTGTGTGAAAATTGTTTGGGAAAAGGAAAAACTGAAAAAGGCAAATGTCCTAATTGCAACGGTTTGGGAATCGGTTTTTGGTTGCAAGGAATATTTTATTTTTGGAATAAAAAAATCAATTCTTTAACAATCTTGGAAAGAAAAATTGAAAAATTGGCTCGTCGTATTGTAAACGGTTTTTTGTTTTTTTTTGGAATTTTTGGAATATTGTTTTATCTTTATTATATTTATAAAAGTGGCGGGGTTGAAAGATTGTTTGAAAAAGATTTTTGGTTATACCAAGACAGTCAAACTTTGTTTTTTTGGTTAAGTTTATTAGCTTGGATGTATTTGATATACAGACTTGATAAAGAATCGTCTTTAAAAGAAAGAATTAGAAAGAAGAAATATAATAATAATTTTGATTTTGATAAAATATCTTGGTCTGATATTAAAAATATTCCCGATAATGCAAAAATCGATGTTTCCAAAGCGTTTAATGAAAAATCAATTTCGGTTATTGAGGATGCCTGGGAGCTGGCTAAAAAATTTGATCACCGAAAAGTAATGCCAATCCATTTGTTGGCAACTCTTCTTTTTTCTTCAAAGATCAATTTGATTTTTGCTCGTTTGGGAGTTAATGTTGAAAATATTGCTTCCAAAGTCAGTCGCTTTTTGAATAAACAAGAGTCTTTTGAATTTGAAAACGATGATAAAATTTCTTTTTCCCAAAAAACAAAAGAAGTTTTTTTTAAGGCATATTTAACCGCTTATGACGTGCGAGAAGCTCAAGTAAATGTTATCGATTTATTATTGGCGGTAGCTGATACCGACAGTAACGCCAAAGAAATTTTATACGATTTTGATATTGATTTTAAAAAATTAAAAAATGTTGTTCAATGGATAAGAGTGAATGAAAAATTACGCGACAGGAGTCGTAATTTTAGAAAAAAGGCCTTTTTTAAACCAAAAGGAACTTTGGATAGAGCAATGACAGCGGCGGCCACTCCGACACTGGATCGTTTTTCTCGGGATTTAACCTTAATGGCTAAATTCGGCTATTTGGACTTATGTGTTGGTCGCGATGCGGAAATTTCGGAAATTTTTAGAGTAATTGAGGCGAATGGGCAAAGTGTTTTGTTGATCGGAAATCCCGGGGTTGGAAAAAGAACCATAATTGAAGGAATTGCCATGCTAATGGTTGCTGAAGAGGTCCCTAAAATAATTCAAGATAAACGTTTGGTCGCTTTATCCGTGGCTCGTTTGATTAGCGGGGTTGATCCTTTTGAAGCCGAAGGTAGATTAATGAGAATTATTGATGAAATCAGGCGGTCCGGTAATGTGGTTTTGTTTATTGAGGATATTGAAGATATGATGGGTATTTCTTCCGGCGGAGAAGAAAGTATGGATTTGGCTTCCGTTTTGGTATCGGAAATATCAAAAGGAACTTTTTTTACTTTTGCTACGGCTACTTCCATAAACTATACTCGTTATTTGGAGAACAGTTCCCTGGATGACGTAATGCAAAATATTAAAATATCAGAACCTGAAAAAAATTCGGCAATTCAAATTTTGGAATCAAAAACCGCTTTAATTGAATATAAAAATCAAGTGTTTTTTTCTTATGGGGCTATCGAGGAGGCGGTTGTTTTGTCTGATCGTTATATTCATGATAAATATTTGCCGGAAAAAGCAATTCAAATTATTGAGCAGGTTGCTCTTTATGTTAAAAAAAGAAAAGGACCAAAATCAATTGTTTTGGGAGAAGATGTTGCCAGGTTAATTTCGGAAAAAACGGAAATTCCTTTAAGCTCCGTCACTGAAGAGGAAGGTGAAAAATTATTAAGATTGGAAGAAGAAATTCATAAAAGAATAATCGGTCAAGATGAGGCGGTGAAAATGATTTCTGCGGCCTTGCGAAGAGCGCGAGCGAATTTGAGGGACACAAGACGCCCGATAGCTAATTTTCTTTTTCTCGGTCCTACCGGAGTTGGTAAAACCGAGTTATCAAAAACAGTGGCTGACGTTTATTTTAGCGGGGAAGATGATATGGTTAGAATTGATATGAGTGAGTACCAAGAACAAAGTAGCATTTATCGCTTAATTGGCACTCCGCCAAGTGGTGGCGGTTTGGGACATGGGGGGTATTTAACGGAAGCGGTTAGAAAAAATCCTTTTACCCTTGTCTTGTTAGATGAAATAGAGAAAGCGCATAAGGATATATTGAATGTTTTTTTACAAGTAATGGACGATGGGCGTTTAACTGACGGATTGGGAAGAACTATTGATTTTACCAATGTAATTTTAGTGGCGACTTCAAACGCGGGAACTGATTTTATTCAAGAAAAAATTCAAGCAGGTTGGGCAATTGAAAAAATTAAGGCAGAACTTTTGAATAATGAATTAAAAAATTATTTTGCCCCGGAATTTTTAAATCGTTTTGACGGAGTGATTGTTTTTAAACCGCTTAAATTTAAAGAAGTTATCCAAATAACTCGTTTGTTGTTGGGTAAAATAGCTGAGCAAATGGAAGAAAAGGGGGTTATTTTAAAAGTTACCGATGAAGCGATTAAAGATTTGGCAAAACAAGGGTTTGATCCCAAATTTGGCGCCAGACCTTTAAGAAGGGTTTTGCAAGAAAAAGTAAGTGATTATCTGGCTAATTATTTGTTAAAAAAGAAGATTGGACGTAGAGATCTTGTTGTTTTGGATAAAGATGGTATAATAAAAATAGAAAAAGCAAAAGAATTTTAAATTTGTAAAATAT
>JALULG010000091.1:0-7507 GCA_027040785.1 bacterium | reverse complement strand
GTGATAAAATTAAGTCCTGAAAAAATACTTTCCAAAGAAGAACTGGAAAAAGCGATTGAAAAAGAAAAAAGTATTTTTAGTTATTTTTTGGAGATAATGAATGAACAACATAAAGGAACAAAAGCTTATGAAATTTTGACCAAAATCCATAATGATTTATTTGTTGATTTTAAAATGGGCGATGAAGATAATTATGTAATTCATCATGTTTTAGGGGGGTCAAGCGGTTTTGAAAGAATGAATATTGATTTTTTAGACGATTCGGAAATGTTTAAAAAAGCCAAAGATCTTTTAAGAAAAGAATTGATTGAAATCAAAAAAAGCGCCGACAGTGATTTTTTGGAAAAAATTAATGAGTTGGAAAAAAGGATGGAAAATAATTAAAAAGGTTATACAAAATTCTATTTTAGGATTTGTATTCCCTTTACAATAAAAATATGTTTAAAAAAATTTTAACGGTATTTACATTGTTTACGATGTTGGGAAATTTTTTGCTTGTTTCTCCAACATTGGCCGATGAAAATACAAATGAAGAACAGGTTGATTGTTCTACTGAATATCAACCGGTTTGCGGGGTGGATAATGTAACTTATACAAATCGTTGTGTGGCGGAAGATCAAAATGAGGTGGAAGTTTCTTATGAAGGTAAATGTCGAGAAATTAGCAACCCTGATTTGGCTTCGGAAGAAATGAGTCCCGTAAATTTCGCCGGAATGTTGGTGGAAATCGGTTCTACGGATTTACCGACTACCATTATTGTTCGGGATAATAAAACAAAAAAAGATTATACCATTAATGTAAGCAAAGAAACAATCTTGGGAAAAAGAGGATACGGTTTTACCAATTTGTCGGACTGGATACCCGGGGATCAAATTAGAGTAATAGGAAAGAAAAATGAAAATACCGAAGTTATAGATGCTAAAATTTTAATTAATTTATCTTTTAAATTTAAAAAGAATTTGGGAATTAACGGTTGGATAGTAAAAATAGATAAAGAAAAAAAAGAAATTACTTACCAGTGGATGAATAAAGAACATGTTTTTAAATATGATGATAAAACTCGTTTTGTGGTAGGTGGTATCAATCCGGCCAGTGTTGATAATTTAAAAGAAGGAGATAGGATAAGAGGGCGATTAATTAATGGAAGAGAAGATGTTTTAACAGCCCGAATTGTGGTTGTTTTGCGTAGAGGAGCGGCTTTATTTATGAAAATCAGAACTTTTAGACCCAATGCCACTTTGGTTCGTTTAGATAGCACGGTTGTGCCGACAACCATACAAGTAAGAATGGATAAAACCCCGGGAATTAGGGCTAATGATGTTAATAATTTAATTGGAGAGGAAGGGAGATTGATAACGGTTAATGTAACGGAGGACACAAGAATTGTTAGAAAATATTTTGGTAAAACCACCTTGGAAGAATTGTCTGTCGGGGATAAATTAAAAATTGTTGGTAGAGTTAATGATGATGGAACGGTTGATGCTAAATTGATTAAAGATAATAGCATTTGGAAAACCTCTTTGTTGGGTTATAGCGGAGTGGTAAACGAAGTAAATACGGCGGAAAATTATTTGGTGCTTAATTGGACTCCGATCAAGCATTTACCAAGAAAAAAAATAAAAAGAATATTGTCGGCGAAAAGAAACGGTTTTTCCGCGCAAGCATCAACGGGAACTTATCTAAAATTCAAAAAAGCTAAAATAAAATTAAAGAATTTAAGGGCTCGTCTAAAAAACAGGATTAAAAGGTTAAAATTTACTGTTAAAAAAATCGGCAGATTGACAAGGATTGCCAAACATAAAAAGATTAAAATTAAAAGAATAAAACATCCGAATGTTAAAATCGGTGCTTTGATCAAACGTTTGAAGTCGAAAAAAGTTAAAGTCAATATTACTGAAAATACAAAAATAATTATTGGGACAAATCTTAACGGAACAATATCTGATATTCAAAAAGGTGATAAAGTAAGAGTTAGGGGGACGGCAAGTAAAAATGGTTCTGTGATAACAGCGGATGTTGTTAGGGTGGTTGCTTCCATTCCCGAGATTGAAGAATCAACAGATACCTCAATTGACGATATTAATGAAATATCTACCGAGATTGTAACCGGTGAAGACGGTAATATAGTTGAAGATATTTCTTCTGCCGAAGAAGAAGAAATAAGTGATGGTAATTCTTCGGAAAACGGTTCTGACGAAGGAAATGTAAGCGGTTAATAGTCTTTGCGATTTAAATTAAAAAATAAAAATTGCCTACTTGGCAATTTTTATTTTTATGCTAATATAAAAATGTTCTTAAAAAAGGAATCGCCAAATATCCGGATTACATTTTGATTTTTTTTAATATTTTTTTATTTCGTTTAAAATAAAAATAATATTAAAAATATTTTGTAATCTGGTGTCTCGGGCGGTTCCTGATGGAGAGATGGCCGAGTGGTCGAAGGCGCACGCTTGGAGTGCGTGTGTGCATTTCTGCACCCAGGGTTCGAATCCCTGTCTCTCCGCCAATAAAATTAATTAATAAATTTGTTATAAATAATTGACATAAATAGAAATTTATTTTATATTAAAAGAAACGAACTTTTTATTAACCTTAAAAACGGGGGAATCCCCGAAAGGAGCAAGAGATGAAGAAGTTATTTTTTGGCATGATTTTAGTGGCTTTTTTTTCCGTTACCTCTGCTTGGGCATGGGAATACGGAATTGCCCAATGGACTTATCTGGGCACAGGGGCTTTGTGGGGAACTGTTCCCTACGAGGAGTATACTACAAACGTGGCATCGTTATATAACGATGCCAATGAGACGATGGTCACCAATCTGGATCTCTATTACGGAGATCGTTATCCCGGAGGGGAGTTTTGGTGGTCCTTGGACGAAGGCGATCGTTGGCACTTAGTTTCCCCGGGAACTCCAAGATTGGAAGTTCCTGTTGCTCCCGGAGAAACGTTGTGGATTTACGGGAGAATTCCCGTAGAAAACGGTTATCATATCCTTTCGGTATCTCCGTGGGGACTTGCCGACTCCTCTTATTGTAACGAAAATGGTTGTGAATCATATTATTGGGCATTTGCGCCTTTTGCCCATTATTATGATCAAAATTGGCAACGAGATATTGAAGGATACGTCATTGTTGCCCTGGAAGGAGGAGGCCCTGATCCCGAATAAATCGGGAGAATAAAAAAGAAAAAATAATTAAAAATATGGGTTGTGAAAACAGCCTTTTTTTATTGTTTTTAAATTTTGACTTTTATCTTTAAAAATGAGAAAATATATTTGTAAATACTTATAAATATTCTATGATAAATAAAAAATACAATTACGCTGTTGTCGGGGCTTCGCGAGATAAAAACAAGTACGGTTATAAGGTTTTAAAAGATTTGCATGATAACGGTTATAAAGTTTTCCCGGTTAATCCCAAAGGAGGGGAAATTTTAAATTTAAAAGTTTATTCAAGGCTTCAAGATATCTCTTTTAAAATTGATGTTGTTATTATGGTGGTTCCGCCAAAGATTAGTGAAATGGTAATAAAAGAAGTTAAAAATTTGGGAATAAAAATGGTTTGGATGCAACCGGGAAGTGAAAATGAAGAAGTTATTGAATATTGTCGGAAGAATAATATTGAATGTATCCATAACGCTTGTATAATGATGGAAAAAAATAATTGAACATAAAATTTGTTCAATTATTTTATTTGTGATTTTCTGTTAACTTTAATCTTATCCCGAATTTCGTCATCATTTGAATTTATGTCAGAATTTCGTGTTTTTTTAAGGTACTATTTTTTAGAGATCCTGAAATAATACCGAATAAATTCAGCGCAAGATTTAGTATGACAGTGGTGTTGATACGAGACCCTGAAATAAATTCAGGGTGACATATATTAACATGAGATTCTGAAATGTTCAGGATGACAGTACTTTTCCCTCTGTCATGCTGAATTCATTTCAGCATCTCGGAAGAAAGAGTAAAATTTAAAATCCATAAGATTCTGAAATAAATTCAGAATGACATATGTTTACCATGAGATCCTGAAATAAATTCAGGATGACGTAATAATAAAAATAACGTCATTTTAACTATTTTAAAGTTTTGTATTTTTGTCATTGATTTTTTCTTCTTTTTATGTTATAATTATAAAATAATATTTATCTTGTAAAATTGAAAAAATGATTGATTTTTTGGATAATTTTTTAAACCAACCGGCCACTGACGGAGAAATCTTTTTAATAATATTGAAGTATGTGGGAATTCCGCTTTTTTCGGTTCTTTTTATTTTAGGGCTTAAAATTTTATGGTTAAATTGGCGTCAAAACAAATATGCCGAAACATTGGAATATACCTTATTGGCGATTGATATCCCCAGAGAAAATACCCAAAGCCCGAAAGCGGTGGAAAATATGTTTGATCAAATTTCCGGCGCTCATAGTTCTATTGGTTTTTGGGATAAATGGTGGAATGGAAAATTTCAGGCAAAATTCAGTTTTGAAATCGTCAGTATTGATGGTTATATTCAATTTTTGGTTCATACACAAACTGATTATCGGGATTTGGTTGAAGCGGCCGTTTACGCCCAATATCCGGATGCTGAAATAACCGAAGTGAACGATTATACCGAGGAAGCTCCTCAATATTTTCCCAATGAAGATTATAGATTATGGGGATCGGAATTTGTTGAAACAGACAGTTGGGTTTATCCAATCCAAACCTATCCTTTTTTTGAACATACCTTAAGCCAAGAATTAAAAGATCCGATGAATGCTATAATGGAAACCATGGCTTCGTTAAGAAAAGGTGAAAATATTTGGATACAATATATTTTAACAATGACGGGTTTTAGTTGGCGCCAAAAATGTCAGGCGGAAATAGATAAAATAGTCGGCCGAAAAACGTCCAAAAAAAGTTTTTTCGGTTTAGATGAAATAATAAAAATAATAGAAAATTTTTTTTATGAAATTATCCGACAACTAATGGGGGAAGGGGAAATTTCCGAGAAAAGTGATAATAATCAAGCGGAACTTATGAATGAACTTCCTCCTGATGATTTGGAAAAGGTTGAGGTTATTAAAGCGAAGATGAGTAAGATAGGTTTTTTGGTAAAAATGAGAATGATTTATTGGGCGCCCAATAATGTTTATTTACCTTCAAAATCGGTTTCAGCAACTGTTGGCGCCATTAAACAATTTGCCGGCTTATATAACGGCTTTAAGCCCGCCGCCAAAACCAAAACAGGCAGTTTTCTTTTGTTTAATGATAAACGTTTGGCGGCTCGCAGAAGAATGATTTTGGAAGCTTACAAAACAAGGAGCAATTCTTTGGGTGTTGGTGGAGAGGGATTTATTTTAAATTCCGAGGAACTGGCCACTGTTTATCATTTTCCGATCACTCTTGAAGGGGAGGCCTCTATTGCGACAGCCAAGCAAGTAGAAACCAAAAAATCCGGAGCACCGACAAATTTACCGAAAATTGATGAAGAAGAAGAGGCGGAAATTTTCACTCCAAAGAAAAAGGAAGAAGAAATTTTGGAATATAATTTTGATTTATCTAAACAAAAATCAAAAGAAAAAGAAGAGATTAAAAAAACAAAAAGTAAGCATAAAAAACAGGGGCCGCCCGATAATTTACCAATCGCTTAATTTTTATGAATGAAGAAAAAAACAAACAATCCAATGACGATATAACGGTTTTTGCGGAAACCGATTTTCGTAATAAAAGAGAAAAATTCGGAATTAAAAGAGATGATCGTCGTCGCCATATTTATTTAATCGGTAAAACCGGAATGGGTAAAACCACCATGATGGAAAATATGATTTATCAAGATATTAAGGCGGGCAGAGGAGTTGCTTTGGCCGATCCTCATGGTGATTTTGTTGAAAAAATATTGGATTTTATTCCTTCAAACAGAATTAATGACGTGGTTTATTTTAATCCGGCAGATTTGGATTATCCGATTGCTTTTAATATTTTGGAATCTTTAAATCCGGCCACCAAACATATTGCCGCTTCCGGTCTGATAGGGGTTTTTAAAAAGTTGTGGGCGGATAGTTGGGGGCCTCGTTTGGAATATTTATTAAGAAACGCTATTTTGGCCCTGATGGATTATCCTAACAGTACCATTCTTGGGGTGATGCGTGTTTTGGTTGATAAAGATTTTCGCAAAAAAGTTATCGCGCATATTCAAGATCCGATCGTTAAAGCTTTTTGGGTTGACGAATATTCCAAATATACGGCTTCGTTTCAAGTGGAAGCGATTAGTCCGATTCAAAATAAAGTTGGGCAATTTATTTCCACTCCTTTGATAAGAAATATTATCGGACAAACAAAATCTTCTTTTAATATCCAAGATGTAATGGATAATAACAAGATTTTATTAATGAATTTATCAAAAGGAAGAATAGGAGAAGATGCTTCGGCTTTATTGGGTTCAATGATGATTACCAAAATTCAATTGGCGGCTATGGAGAGGGTGGCGATTCCGGAAGAAGAGAGAAGAGATTTTTATCTTTATGTTGATGAGTTTCAAAATTTTGCCACTGAATCTTTTGCCAATATTTTATCTGAGGCCAGAAAATATCGTTTAAGTTTGGTAATTACCAATCAATACATTGAACAATTATCAGAAGAAGTTCAAGCGGCGATTTTCGGAAATGTCGGCACTTTGATTTCTTTTCGGGTCGGAGCGAGTGATGCTGAAATTTTGGAAAAAGAATTTACCCCGAGATTTTTACCGGAAGATTTGATTAATTTAACCAAATACCATGTTTATATGAAATTAATGATTGACGGTGTTGCCAGTGAACCTTTTTCCGCCGTGGGATTACCGCCTTTATCACAAAAAGAAGGCAATGCTGAAAAAATTATCAGAGTTTCCCGGGAAAGATATGGTCGTTCCCGTCAAGTTGTTGAAGAGAAAATTTTAAAATGGTCTGAAAGTGGTCGCAAAACAAATGAAGTTCCTGTTTCTAAAAAAGCTCAATCAAATATTGGAGAAGAAAAACAAAAAAGTCAAAAAACAAAGGGTAAAGAAAAGAAACAAAAAGAAGAGGTAAAAAAACAAAACGGTTTTGAAGCGATTTGCAGTTATTGTGGCGCCGAAACGATTGTTTCTTTTGAACCGGACGGAAAAAGGCCGGTTTTTTGCAAAGATTGTTTGCAAAAAATGAAAAACAAAGAATTGATTATTGAAAAAACTCCCAAAGGAGAATATATTGTTGTTAAAGAAAGTTTAGATAATCACGAAAAAGAAAATAGTGATAGTTTGTTAAGTGTAACGCCTTATGTTCGATCAAACTCAATGGAGTTACTGCCAAACTGGGCATTAAGTTATGACTCAACTGTTTATGAAACAAAGAATGATTCATTAGGTCTTTTAGTTAAATACCGTCAGGATTATAAACCCATGCGTACACGCCTGGTGGTTGGTGCGGATATTGATTACAGTCCGGGTGGACGTCTTGAGCAAGATATAACTGCGACTAAAACAGGAAATATATATACGTCATATACATT
>JALULG010000090.1 GCA_027040785.1 bacterium | reverse complement strand
GCCTGTAACGCTAAAGTCTAAAACTTCTGGACTTTCTTATACGCCTGATTTTGAACTTCACATCCTTGAGGATGGTAAACGAAAAATTATTATTGGCGAAGTAAAATATAGGAAGGATCTACGCAAAGATTGGGAGACCTTACGGCCAAAGTTTGAAATGGCAATTGAATATTCACAGACACTTGAAAATACATCCTTTAAAATATTTACCGATAGATGTCCGAGAATTGCCAGTAAAAACTATCTATTTAATGCTCACTTTTTATTGAATTTTAAAATCTTTGATCATAAAGCATATCAACTTCTAAAAGATAATTTCAAAAAAAACATAACTATTGATGAATTATTATCTAAATGCGCCGATGATGATACAATCAAGCTGAGTCTACTAAGTACTGTTTGGTACCTTATTCGAAGAGGGGCTATTGAAGTCGATCTATATGAAAAATTATCAACATCCAATAATTTAAAAAACTTTCACAAATATACGGAAGCGGAACCGCTTCAGTTAGTTCGTGAAGTATACTCTACATAAGGAGGAAGACATGAGTGTCATAATTGAAGAAGGCTTAACTGTATATAGACTGGATGAGCAATTTACAATAGAAACTGTTTTGGATTTTGATATATTTCAAGCTACCAGGAATAGTGACGGAAAGTTATTTACCCTCAAAAGAAAAGATATTACTTTTAGTCCTCCTGAGCAAATGAAAGATAAAATTCAAGATTTATCCCAGATACCAGAAGAGGAACTTGAAAAAGCGAAAAAAAGACTTGAAGCAATTACACCCATTTTAAATTCAAACTCAAGAAGAGCTGTTGACAAAAGAGCAAAAGAGGTTGGAGTTAGCGGCAATACAATCTACAATTGGATACGAGCCTATGAAAGTACGGGACAATTAAGTTCATTGGTATTCATGGGTGATCGTGGAGGGAAAGGTATTCCACGACTTGAGGAAAAGCAGGAAAACCTCATTAAGAACGCTATAAAAGAGATGTTTTCGGGTCCAATCTATCCTACTGCACAAAAAGTATGGGAAGAGATTGGGCTCAAATGCAAAAATGCCAATATTGCTATCCCCTCAATTTCAACTATACGAAGACGTGTCAGAAAACATAAAGAGGCAACCTTTATGGAGCCCAAGCGTAAGAAAAATGCCAATGGTCTAATAAAAGGTGAATATCCAGATGGACTCTTTCCTCTTCACGTCCTCCAAATAGATCATACAGAAGTGGATATCATCCTTGTTGACAGTACTTATAGAACAGAGTTAGGACGACCTTGGATTACCTTAGCAATAGATGTCTATAGCCGTATGATCGCAGGATACTATATTTCATTTGAAAGTCCCGGCTTTTTTGGTGTTGGGCAGACAATTAAAAATGCTGTTTTGCCCAAGGATGATTTGATCCATAAATATAATCTTCAAACAGAATATCCAGTATGGGGAATTCCTCAATTTGTTCATGCTGACAATGCTAAAGAGTTTAGAGGTATTGATATTGAAGGAGTATGCAAAGAATATGAAATTAGTTTAATCTGGAGACCTGTAGCAAGACCACATTTTGGCGGACATATTGAGCGAATGGTTCGAACACTTAATGAAGGTATTCATACGCTTGATGGCAGCACACAATCCAATATCTTCAAAAGAGGAGATAGCACTCCGCAAGAAGATGCAGTATTAACACTTGAAGATTTTGAAGAATGGCTGGCTATCGAAATCATTGACAAATATCACAATAAAACCCACAGTGGTATCGGAATGTCTCCACTTGAAAAATATCGAGAAGGTATCTTTGGTGGCGGAGATACTCCACCTAGAGGATTACCTCCTATGATTGAAGATGTTAATCGATTTTCTATTAATATGTTACCTTCGGAAAAAAGAACTGTTCAGCGTTACGGAATTCAAATAGATACGATTACCTATCATAGTGAAGCTTTGGAAAGTTGGGTAGAAGCTATTGAACCAAACTCAAATCCACCAGTAAAAAAGAGACTTTCTGTCAGAAGAGATCCTAGAGACATTAGCAAGATTTATGTATATGATGAACATATTGAAGAGTTCATAGAAGTACCATATGCTAATGCCTACCACCCACCCACATCACTCTGGGAATACAATGCTGTTAAAAGGCATCTCAAAAGACAAGAGAACAGACAATATGATGAACATGAAATATTTAACACCTTGGAAAGGCAAAGGGAAGTTATCCTGAATGCACAGAAAAAAACAAAAACCCAAATGAAAAGTATTCAAAGAGAGCATACTAGAAAAAATACAAAGAGCATACCAGCCAAACGCTCTCATAAAAATGTTCCAAAAGCAAGTGGTTTTTCACCTTTTGACCTAGATGACCTTGAACCTTTTGATGTTGTTGACGATGCTCCAGTAGTAAAAAACACAAAGCTAGATGAGAAAACTAGCAAGAAAACGCATAAAAACAGCGATAATGATATGCCATTTTAAAAGGAAAACGAATGGAAAACACTGTAGAAAACTCAAAACATTATAATCATCTTACTGATAGAGCTAAAGAAGTTCTATCTCTTAGTAAGACAGAGCGTATTTCAAATGCACAAAAAAAATCTTGGCTTACCTATCCAAGAGCACAAATGATTTTAGATGAACTAGAATATCTATACCATCATGAACGTGTTGAGAGAATGCCAAACCTTGCAATAATAGGTGATACAAATAACGGAAAAACAACTATTTTGAATAGATTTATGGAAATGCACCCCAGCTATGTTGATGTACCTTCAAATATTCATCCCATTATAAAAATTCAAGCTCCTATTTCACCATCCGAAAGTGCACTATATGAAAAAATACTTGATGCACTACGAGTCCCTTACGGTACTTCTTTTTCTGCATCCAGAAAAGAGTCCCAAGTACATGACATTCTTTCTGATATTGAAACAAAAATTCTTATTGTTGATGAACTTCAAGATATCTTTCATGGTGACAAACGTCAAAGAAACAAATTCCTTACGGCACTTAAACACTTGGGAAACGATCTTCAAATCTCTATTGTGGGTGCAGGAGTAACGCCCTTGCAAAGAGTTCTTTCTTCTGACCCGCAAATGGCTAATCGCTTTGATACAATGAAAATTCCTAGATGGAAATACGATAAAGACTTTGCTAGACTTCTTATGGGGCTAGAAAGAACTTTACCTCTAAAAGAGCCTTCAAACCTTCATCACGCAGAGCTTCTTGCAAGAATATATGATTTAAGTGAAGGATTGATAGGAGAAGTAGCCACCATACTTAAAAAATCTACTATTTTTGCCCTTATGCACAATAAAGAAAATATTGATTTATCTGTATTAAATTCTATTCACTTTACTAAACCATCACGCAGAAGAGATAATATAAAAAATGCACACTAAACACA
>JALULG010000089.1 GCA_027040785.1 bacterium | reverse complement strand
GCTATTGTTGGAACACATGGTATTTACCAGTGGATACTTCCGAAGATAGATAAAAACAAACTAGGGTTCTGGTTTGGTATTAGAAAAGAGGGGAAATAGATGGTACATCTATCTGAGCCAATAGGCAAAGCTTTAGTGATAGGAATTAAAGGTGAGATTTACTTACCTTTAAGGAGAAAATAGCATGGAAATTTTTAAATATAAAAAACCTCTTTCACTGATGAGTAAGAGTAAACGTTTTGGTTTGGCTTCTTTGTCTGTATTGATTATCGCGTTGGGACTCATTTTTACTAAAGGGTTTAACTACGGTATTGACTTTGCTGGTGGAACACTCATACAAGTACAGTACAAAGGTACAGCACCCATAGACAAAGTAAGAGATGCCATAGATACTGACAGCGCTTATGAAGGTGCTACGGTGACTTTCTTTGGTAGTGAAGATGAGATAGTTATCAAAACCAAAATGTCATCTAAGAACCTCGGTGAAGATGTAGGTGATAAAGTAAGAGCTTTACTTCAAGACACAGGTGATTTTGAAGTACGTAGAGTAGATATGGTAGGGGCTAAAGTAGGTTCAGAACTACGTGAGCAAGGAATTATGTCTATGTTACTGGCTATTCTTGGTATTCTTATCTATGTTTCTTTTAGATTTGAGTGGCGCTTTGCGGTAGCTTCTGTACTCGCACTTATACATGATGTGACTATTGCTATGGGGATGATAGTTCTGTTTAGTATCGAAGTAAACCTCGATATCTTAGCAGCCTTACTGACCATACTTGGGTACTCACTGAACGATACAATTATTGTATTTGACCGTATTCGTGAGGGGATTAGAACGATTAAAAACCCAGACTTGGGTGGGATTATCGATGAGTCAGTATCACGTACACTTTCACGTACTACGTTGACATCACTCACAACATTCTTTGTTGTCTTGACACTCTTTATGTTCGGTGGTGAGATTATTCATGGTTTCTCATTTACACTTCTTGTAGGTGTGATTGTTGGTACGTATTCATCTATCTTTGTGGCATCACCTATTTTGATGTGGCTTGGTTTCTCAGTTG
This sequence comes from bacterium, assembly GCA_027040785.1. Taxonomy (GTDB): domain Bacteria; phylum Patescibacteriota; class Patescibacteriia; order JAACEG01; family JAACEG01; genus JALULG01. The sequence continues at coordinate 2,338 of JALULG010000089.1, read as the reverse complement.
GGGGCTTCAGAGAAAAAGAAGCTGCAAAACTCAAACGTGAGAAAGAGAAAGAAAAAATGCGTGCTATGTACGAAAATGGTACAATGTAGTTTAAAGAAGGAGTTTTAATGAATTGGGGCAAAGTTTTTTATATGTTTTTTACGTTGATGTCACTTACGACATCAGCAGCATTTTTATATGAACATTCAGTGGTAGCACTGTTTATAGCAGGTTCAGTCAATGTCATCTCTACACTGATGAAAATCGGTGTACGTAACTTACTTTCTGCAGAACTACTTGCAGGTTCGTTAGTGGCTGACTTACACTTGATTCCAGCATTTTTTGCGTTACAGTTCTCTGGTAATGAACCATTGGCTGTAGGACTTGTAATCGGTGCAGTGGTTGCTAACTTGTATACAATCTTTATCACTATGATAGAGAGTGCTAAAGAAAAAGCAGATTTTTAAGCACTAATACACGTTCGATACACAGATAAAATGGTACTTTACGATTATTATTTTTTTAGGGGTAACTAATGGTAAATGTACCAACACTTCATGGGACGAACCCAGAAGAAAAAAGAAAAGAGATTAAAGCATATTTCCAAATGTGCTACAAACGCTATGAGTCTCTTTTTAATCTTGTTTCAAATGAAGCAGCGTATTATCAAAAAGCAGATGCACTTAGACATCCTATCATCTTCTACTACGGGCATACTGCCACCTTTTTTATCAATAAATTTAAACTTTCCAAAATCATTGACAATCGTGTTGACCCCCTTTTAGAGTCTATCTTTGCTGTGGGTGTAGATGAAATGTCATGGGATGACCTAAATGAAAAGCATTATGAATGGCCAACACTTGAACAAACACAAGTGTATCGTGACCGTGTTTATGATGTTGTTAATGACGTGATAGATACGCTACCTCTAGAACTTCCCATAACTGAGGATTCACCTTGGTGGGTCATTATGATGGGGATAGAACATGAAAATATCCATCTTGAAACTTCTTCTGTGCTCATACGACAACTCCCTTTTAACGATGTAAAAGAAGATAGCTCTTGGAAAGAGTGTACTGCGTATGAGACCGCACCCATTAATGCACTTTTAGAAGTAGCAGAGGGGTCTGTGCAACTTGGTAAAAACAAAGATGCAAAACTCTTTGGTTGGGACAATGAATATGGTACACATAGTGCAAACATCCCTTCTTTTAAAGCAGCAAAATACCTGACTTCAAATGCAGAGTTTTTAGCATTTGTAGAAGAGGGCGGATATGCTAACGATGACTACTGGTGTAGTGAAGGAAAAGCTTGGAGAGACTATACGCAAGTGAAGTACCCCTTGTTTTGGATACATAGAAATGGCGAGTACTTACTTCGTACCGTCAGTCGCGAGATAGCTTTGCCCCTTTCTTGGCCTGTGGAAGTAAACCATCTTGAAGCAGCAGCATTTTGTAAATGGAAGAGTAAAAAGTTAGATGTAAACATTACTTTACCTACAGAAGACGAGTATGTCCGTTTGCGTGATGCAAATAGTGTTGAGACTTACTTAGAATGGACAGAGAAAGCTAAAAGTGTTGCAAATATTAACTTAGAAAACTTTGCTTCACCTATGCCTGTAGATATCTATAAACATGGAGACTTTTATGATATTATAGGTAATATTTGGCAGTGGTCACGTACCCCTATTTACCCTTTTGATGGGTTTAAAGTACATCCTATTTATGATGATTTTACGGTACCTACTTTTGATGGAAAACATAACCTAATTAATGGGGGTTCATGGATATCTTGTGGTAACCTAGCTACCCAAAAAAGCCGCTATGGATTTAGAAGACATTTTTATCAGCATGCAGGATTTAGATATATACAAAGTAATTATGAGGAGAAAGTAGTGACAGACTATTATACAAGCGATAGCATTATTTCACAGTACTGCCATTTTGGTTGGGGAGACAACAGATTAGAGGTTGAAAATTATCCTGCTAGATGTGCAAGTATTGCGCTTGAAATGATGAAAGATAAACCTAGAAGAAAAGCGTTTGATATTGGTTGTGCGATAGGGCGAAGTAGCTTTGAACTCGCACGTGGTTTTGATGAAGTGATAGGGGTAGATTTTTCTGCTCGTTTCATACAAGAAGCTGAAGTGTTGAAGCAAAATGGTGTGCTACGTTATACGGTACCTACTGAAGGAGAGCTAGAAAGCTTCCATGAAGTGAATCTTAAAAACTATAACCTTGAAAATGAACGTGATAAAGTATCATTTTGGCAAGCAGATGCTTGTAACCTTAAACCTATTTTTAAAGATTTTGATCTCATTTTTGCAGGGAACCTCATAGACAGACTGTATGACCCTAAA
>JALULG010000088.1:719-10555 GCA_027040785.1 bacterium | reverse complement strand
TGTATTTTTCATAGTCGCCCTTGCCCCAGCCCTCCCATGCGCGGGCGACAAGATAGAACTCCCTAATTCTAATTTTATTTGACTAAACACTAAAAATTTCATATACTAACTATTAATAATAATGTTATTGTATCACTACTAACTATCATAGTAAAGTTATACGAATATGTCAAAGGAAAAATCTAAAATCGGAGAAAATATAAAGAAATACAGGAATAAACTTGGTATTTCTCAGGATATTTTGTCTAAGAAATCAAATCTTGCTTTTCATACTATTGCTAAAATAGAAGCAGGAGCAACACCAAATCCTACAATAGAAACCGTTAAAAAAATAGCGGACGCCCTTGGTGTTTCGCTTGATGATTTAATGAAATAATTATGGCAAAACCTTTAAATAAAAATTTACATAGAGCACACAGGGCCAAAAAAGATGAATTTTATACTCAGCTTGTTGATATTGAGAAAGAGTTGAAACACTACAAGGAACAATTTCGCAACAAAATTGTGTATTGTAATTGTGATGACCCATTTGAAAGTAATTTTTTTAAATATTTTGCCGCGAATTTTAACGCGCTTGGATTAAAGAAACTCATTACCACAAGTTACGCGGGTTCGCCGATTACAGGCGGACAACTTTCCTTGTTTGATGTAAAAGGATTAAAAACAGCAAAGAAAAAAGAACCACTTAAAATTGAAATCAACGAAGTAAAAGATTTTAACTCAGACGGCGCTATTAGTTTGAAAGATATTGAGTGGTTGTTGAAGCATGACGCGAACGTCGCCACTCCGCTCAAAGGCGATGGCGATTTCCGAAGTGAAGAGTGTATTGAACTGCTTAAAAAAGCGGATATAGTTGTAACAAATCCGCCATTTTCGCTCTTTCGCGAGTATGTAGCACAGCTTGTGGAGTATGATAAGAAATTTCTTATCCTTGGTGATCAAAATGCAATTACCTATAAGGAAATTTTTAAATTGATAAAAGAAAATAAACTATGGCTTGGCTACGATAACGGCGGTACTAAATGGTTTCAAGTACCTAATGACTATGACATACCAACAGAATCACGAAAGAAAATTGTGAATGGTGTTAAATATTTCAGTATGGGAAGGATACTTTGGTATACCAATTTAGATACGACCAAGCGTCACGAGGAACTGGTTCTTTATAAAAAATATACACCAGAAGAATATCCCGATTATTCCAATTATGATGCAATTGAGGTATCAAGAGTTGCTGACATTCCGATGGATTATGATGGAGTAATGGGTGTTCCTCTTACATTTATTGATAAGTATAATCCAGATCAATTTGAAATAATTGGTCAAACGCATAGTGGAGATACTTCTCCGGAAGTTGAGGCTTTAAGAAAAGACCCTAACCATAGACATCGTGGAATTGTTAAGGGTGAGAAGAAGGAAAAGTACGCTCGTATTTTAATTAGAAATAAAAAAGTAAAAAAATAATATGAAAGGAATTATATACATAATGACAACCGCCGTTTCCGGCTTAGTAAAAATAGGAAAAACTGGCACAAAGAATTATCAGGAACGAATGCGATTTTTAGAAGCAAATGGTTACTATAATGTTACTGGATTGCGAAGATATTTCGCCATTGAGCTTGAAGATTACGAAGATAAAGAAAGTCTTTTGCATGAGATTTTTAACAAACATCAAGTTGGTGATAGTGAATTATTTGCTTTGGATGAGGATTTGGTTAAACAATTGCTTTTATCGTTTGATGGAAAAATAATTTATCCTGAAAATATAGATAAGGAAAAAGAATTCGATGAAGTTTCAGAATCAAGGAAACAAAGTAAATTATTTAGTTTTTATAGGAAAGGATTGAAAGACGGCGATATAATTACCTTTATTGATGATGAAAGCATAACTGTAAAAGTTTGTGGGGAAAGAGATGTAGAATTTGAAGGACAAAAATATAAATTGTCTCCGTTGGCTCGCAAAATATACGAACAAATGGGCAGGCTAAATAATAGTGGGGCGTATCAAGGAGCAAGATATTTTACATACAAAGGTAAAAAATTAACGGATTTGCCTGATATCAAATAAAAAAATATGAAAATTGAATTACACAAAATTCCAATTCGTGAAGTGGTTGACGGTTTTCAGGATAATGCTATAGAAGGCGTTGTTGCGTATGGCGGAAAATTGGATGTGCGTCCGAAATATCAGCGTGAATTTGTCTATAAAGACAAACAACGCGATGCTGTGATTGAAACAATTAAAAAAGGTTTTCCTCTTAATGTGATGTATTGGATGGTAAAAGAAGATGGTACGTATGAAATGTTAGACGGCCAACAGCGCACTATTAGTATCGGGCAGTATGTCAATGGAGATTTTTCGCTTGATAATCGCTTTTTTCATAATCTTACTAAAGAAGAACAAGACCAAATTTTAGATTATGAATTGATGATTTATTTCTGCGAGGGCACGGACAAAGAACGGCTGGATTGGTTTAGAGTTATCAATATCGCCGGAGAAAAGTTGACAGACCAAGAAATCCGCAATGCGGTTTATACCGGTCCTTGGCTTTCTGACGCAAAATTAAAATTTAGCAAGCCGAACTGTGCTGCATATCTTTTGGCGAATGATGGAGGAGCGCTTTTAAAAGGCTCGCCAATAAGGCAAGATTATTTGGAAACAGCACTTTCATGGATAAACGACGGAAAAATTGAGGATTATATGGCAAAACACCAGCACGACACGAACGCTAACGAGTTGTGGGATTATTTTCAAGATGTAATTGCTTGGGTGCGTAAAACATTTCCTAATTACCGAAAAGAAATGGCAAACGTGAATTGGGGCGAATTATACAACCAATTCAAAGACAAAAAAATAAATCCTGAAAAATTGGAAGCCAAAATTTCTGATTTGATGCAAGATGAAGATGTAACGAAAAAATCGGGTATCTATCCTTATGTATTAACCGGAGAAGAAAAGCATCTTTCAATACGCACATTTACTGACAAAATGAAACGCGAAGCCTACGAAAGACAGAAAGGCATCTGTGCAAAGTGCAGAAAGCATTTTGAAATAGAAGAAATGGAAGCTGATCATATTACCCCTTGGCACGAAGGCGGTAAAACGATTTCAGAAAATTGTCAGATGTTATGTAAAGAATGTAATAGACGAAAGTCTGGGAAATAAAATTACAGAAAAACATGATGAATTGGCTAAGAACAAAAAATAAACTTTATCGAACCAAATCATTCTGGCTTATAAAGAAGTGGCTTGGAGACAAGCCTGTTTTTTCGTTTTGGAAAAATCTCTATCGTGGCAACTATGCATTTAATAGATTGAAAAATTATAAGGACATTTTACTGCCAACACTTTCTTCATTTGCTGGCGCAGTAATTTATTCGGCATTTATTATCTTCATTTTAGAGCTTTTTAATCGTTATTATCCAATCAACACACAATTTGATAAACAAGCAATTGATGCTTTCTTGACAGTAGTTGCAAGCGTTTCTGGCATATTCCTTGGCTTGTACTTTACCGCCATATCCGGCATTGCCAGTAGCTACCTTCTATGTGCTCCGCAAAATGTAAAACGTTTTTTCCTTTCTGAACCACGGGGTCAACAATATGTTCGCACAATAGCAATAACAGTTATAGTCAGTGTTTTTTATATTATCACAAAATCTTTTGAACACACTATGCATCCAGCAGGTATAGCATTTTTATCTCTTTTGGTGGCATATATTGTGATTAGATTCTGGCAGGTAGGCACAAACGTTTTTTATTCGTTAGAACCGCAATTTGCATTGCCATGGATAGCAAGAGATATTATGTATTCAATTAAGAATATCGTGCCCCCAGGTATTCAGTGGAAACAACCGGCAATACAAAATCATCATAGAAGACTAGTATCTGAAAAGTTTGATTTAATAAAAAACCTCGTCTATTTTGGCAAAGATGAGATGAAAATATCTGATGAGCAATTAGTAACAACTATACGCTACATTGAGGGACTTTTGTTCTCATACGCAGATTTTAAAAATAAAGTACCAACTGATAGCTATTGGTTTGAGATAAAAAATAAGTTTCAAGATTGGACGCTTGCTGATTCTTCTCAAATCGCCATCGCTTTGAGTACAGGGACGCCACTTCCGCCAAAGAGTGTAAAAGATTATACGTGGTATGAAGAGCAACTACTGAATATTGCAGTTAATGTTTGCCATTCCTTTTCTGGTGCTAAAAATATAATATCAAATGCTCAAAGCCTCGATGTTTTTGTTGAGGTCGCCGAGATTTATGCGAAAGATTTTGATGTTAAAAGTATAGAATTGCTGTTTAAGAAAGTTAGCTTGTTGAGTGAGCCAATTTATTCAATAAAAGCTAATGATGTCCAACAACACACATACAAAGAACAGCTTGCTTTTGTTGATGCACAGTGCAGACTCGCAACATCGGCTCTATTAGGCCTTTTGAAATATCTTGATAGAAACATGTGTGAAGAGATTGTAGAACGTCTGACTAAAATAAACTGGCGAGATAAGAAAAGTATTTATCTCGCTGGTTTACCGGCCGCAATGCTTCCGCGGCTCGAGACGCTTTTTAATGAACTAAAAAACGAGAGGATTATAGAGGGTAAACAAGTATCTGCGGATTGGTATATCAAGGCTTTTTGCGTCCAACAATATCTTTTTTCTTTGCAGCAATACTTCAACTTTCTCAAATCTCTTCATCAAAACTACTTTCAATCAAATCTCGATAAATTATTGTCGCAACAGCAATTTCCACTTGCTGTTTATCTGATCCAAAGGTGGAAGGAGTTTTCCGCAAAATATCACAGATTTATTTTTGACCTTAAAAAACATGTAGAAGATTGCAACTCTTTTCGAAAACTCAAAGACTTACCTTGGAGCGATTTTGATTTTGATAAAGAAAAACAGATCGCATCAGAAAGAGAAAAAGAAGTTACAGATAAAATGATTCAGTTGCTTCCAAAACTGAAAACACTCGCTCTCCGCAATGACCTTCCAGATTATTTTGGACAGGCACTAACAGAAGGAGTGCAAGCCTGCTACGATGCTTGCGAAGATAATGATCACAGGAGGTTAAAAAAGATATTCCCAGCCGTTTTTGACGCTTCATTTGCAGCTTTTGATAGGCTACGCCAAAAAGTTAAGGACTGGAGTCAAGTTGACAGCCAAATTGTCTTTATGAGCGAACCATTGGAAAATCTTTTTGAAATTAGCGGATACGCGAAACTTTATTCTGAACTATATCAAAATCATGAACTCTGGGATGCTGTGGAGAGTCTATGGAGCGTGTACTTTGAATCAAGAGAGAACGCCAAGCAAATAATCCAATTTATTGCGGCCATGACTTCTTATCGTGATAGTCTCTTTACAATAATGCCCCAGGCTACGCTTCGATCTAACTGGCAGATTGGTTTTGAGAATAAGTTAAGAGAGTGCGGCATCCCAGTTTTTCCAGATGACAGGAGTTATAGACGCAGACAACCAACCCACCAAAGCCCAGTAATACGAGTCCTTGAACGCTCCGATGGACTAAGGCTAATGGCTTCGGCAAGAGATATTTTCTTTGTTACTTATTTATCAACCTTACCAGCCGCAAAAGGCGTAGAACTTCCTGATAGACACAATTTCAAAGAATCAATTCAGGAAGAACAACAAAATCCTAATGAAGAAATTAATGAAGATGAATAATTTTATTAAAAAAATAAAAGTGTCAATCAAGTCTTTCATAAAAGACCCGCTATTTTTGAGACGCTGGGAAGAGCCCTGGCATTCTCGGAGGCACAATGATAACCAGCTTTCAGTGCGCATTTCTGGACGTCATCGTAGAAAAGTGTATCCATATCACGGAGACTCATATTTGTTTATCCAAGATATGTACACAGGGATTATGCCTTTTATGATTTATAGAGGTGAAAGAGAAAAATACCCTGCGAGGCTTGAGCCAGCAACAACACCACAAAGACAAAAAATGATTGTTGCGGGCATATCTAATCGAGATCATGCACATTTTCTTGAAGACGCAATATGTGAGTTCGTAAGAACAACTACCCACGTTCTTTTCTCGGATGGGGTGGCGTATTACGAAATTGTTTATCAAAAAAACGATACTGGCGAAATTGAGAGCTTTGGATTTGAATTGTTGCAACCTTTTTATTTATTCCGCTTTTGGAAAAATTACTATCAGATAATCCCATGGTGGGAAGCAAAAGAATCCCATATACGTGCCCAAATAATTAAAATACCTGCCGAGAAAATCTTGCGTATTGATTTTCCCAAGCGGTATGGCGGGAGACGAAAACTGTATTATTTATTAAAGCGTTTATATCAATTAAGCAAAGAATTGATTCCGAAATTCCAAATGGACGCAATGGGTAAAAATGAAAGTATTGGTTTCGATCTTGACAAGTTCAGCAGAGTTAAATATTTAGAAATTGCTAAACTTACAAAAAAATTTGGCTGGAATCAACGTCAACGTTCTGACAAATACATAACTGAATATTACATGATGCTGCGATTTTTGCGCGAAAAGAAGTTAGAGGCGTTTTTAAGAGAATATATTATCGGGGAATTGAATAAAGCATTAAATCGTCCCCCCTTGGATCTTGGCGTAAAAATAGCAATGGAAAATCTGTTCTCAGTAAGAGATGTTGTGGAGCAAGAAAAACTATTGAAACAAGGTGATGTTGCGTTTATGGATATATTTAATGCTTTGAAACTTTGATAAACTGACCCCACCCGCCACCCTTTGATTTTGTAGCCCCGCCAAAAAAATTTAGGGCGAAGCCCAAGCTGGCGGGCAAAAAGGAAGGGGGTCCCGCCCGAGGCGGACAGGCTGGGGAAGGAATTTTTGCCCGCCTGCTCTGCCGCGCGAAGCGCGGCATGGGGTGGGAAGCGGCGGCGCATTCTGCGTCAGCAGAAGGGCAAAGCAGAAAATTTTTCTTCCTTAAAGGAAAAGATAAAAAGGAAATGGCGCGCGCAAAAATAATTGGAAAAATTTTCTGTTTTGCTCGCCGTCAGGCGAGCGCCGCCGCTGGGTGGGATTGCCGCCCTGCAGGCGGCAATCAGAAGTCAGCGTCAGGATTTTCTTTGAAAAAAGTTCGGATTTCGTTCAATGTTCGGAGCCAATAAAAAAACACCGAGATCCCGGTGTTTTTTAATCTTTTAAAAGAGCTTCTTTTGTATAACGATTGTAAGGGTTCCATAATATCCAACCGGAAACATTATTTTCATCACATGCCTTTATTTGCGCTTTTACTTTTTCTTTTCCATAGAAAGCGCCCATATTAAAATCTTGTAACCATGGACGAGATAATGCTTTTGTTGAACTACTGTTTTTTAAAATAAATTCTCCGTCCTTTAAAGCATCATTAATTATTTCATAAGGGAAAAGAGCCGGATTTTTAAACCCCATATAACCAACCGGATAATGAGAGGGATAAACCATTGGGGACAAATAATCAAAATACTGGCCGGCATCCACCACTCTTTGCCCGATATTTAAATCATATTCTTTGTTTTTTCTTTTTTTATAAGTTAAACCAAACAAATCAATTGATCTAGGAATTTTAATATTTTCCAACTCTTTGTCTAAAAAACTATAAAATTCTTTTAAAACTTGATACCTTTTTCCTCCTTTGGGAGGATTTTTATATTTTATAGTTCTTAAATTTCCATCCGAGGGAAAACGAATATAATCAAATTGAACTTCGTCAAAGCCCAAATAATACGCTTCTTTGGCTAACAAAACAGGAATCTCCCAAGCATCTTTATTTGTCATATCTAACCACGAAACACCTCCGTAATTTTTCCAAATTTTTCCATATCTGTTTTTTAAAGCCAGTTCCGGAAAAATTTTAACCGCTGTCGGATCTTGAAAAGTGGTAATACGAGCAATAGTATAAATTTTTTTATCTTCCAAATTTTTTAAAAGTTTAACAAATTCTACATTTTTTAAAGCATACTTTGAAAGAGGTATTTTTTTTAATTTTTCATTTTGCGGAGAAAACATTAATTTTCCGGTTGTATCTTTAATATCTATTACCATAGTATTGATAATTGTTTCATCCACAAAAGAAATCAATCTATCTCTTTCTTTTTTATTGGCAAATGAATAACCGGTTAGATAAATTCCTCTTACTTTCTCGGGGGTTGAAAAGGATAGTTCTGAAATCTTTTTATTAAAACCTGTTTTCACTCTTTTGTTAGGATAATTATTTGGCACTTTGGAAATTAAAAAAACCACGCTAATTGGAATTAGCGCACCCAACAAAAGTAAAATAAAAATAATTATTTTTTTAGTTTTATCTTTCATACTTTTTATTATAATGGAATTTTAAAAAAAGAAAATAGTGAACATTTCAGCGTCTCATTTACTTCATGTCATGCTGAATTTATTTCAGTATTATTTCAATATCTCGTTTCTCTATGTCACCCTGAATTTATTTCAGGGTCTCGGAAAATAGGACAAAATCTAAAAACTACGAGATTCTGAACTAAATTCAGAATGACAGTGGTTTGACACGAAACTCTGAGCCAAGTTCAGAGTGACATATGGTTCCCATGTCATCCTGAACTCGGTTCAGGATCTCGAAGCAAAGAGTAAAACGAAAAATACACAAAACCCTAAAATAAATTAGAAAAACATAAAAATTTGCCAAATATCTTTAAATTACGTAAAATATAATATATGAAGAAATTAAATTTAGCAATTCTTTGCGGAGGGCAATCACCTGAACATCAGGTTTCTTTGCAATCCGCAAAAAATATTATTGAAGCAATTGATAAAGAAAAATACAAAATCATTTTAATAGGCATAAATAAAAAAGGGGAATGGTTTAACTATGAAAAAGATAATTTTTTAGATTTTCCCAATGATCCTGAAAAAATTAAATTAAAAAACAACGGACAAAGAGTAAACTTGATTTTAGGAGAAAAAAAAGAATTGTATTTTCTTAACAATCCTCAAAAAAAAGAAATTATTGATGTGGCCTTTCCTATTTTACATGGCACTTTCGGAGAAGATGGAACAATTCAGGGTCTATTAAAATTAGCCAATATACCTTTTGTCGGGCCAAATTTACTTTCGTCCGCAATAGCGATGGACAAATATATTGCCAAAAAATTACTTAAAGAAAACGGCCTTTTAGTGGCTGATTTTTTAGTTTTTCATAAAAATGAAAAAAACAAAATTTCTTTTTCAAAAATTAAAGAAAAATTAGGCCTGCCTTTTTTTATAAAACCGGTCAATGCCGGATCATCTATCGGGGTTAGTAAAATTGAAGACGAAAAAAAATTTCAAAAAGGAATTAAAGAGGCCTTTAAAAATGATGATAAAATTTTAATTGAAAAAGCGATTGAAGGCCGAGAGTTGGAATGCGCCATTTTGGGAAATGAAAATTTAATTCCTTCGGAAATAGGGGAAATATTGGCCCAAAAAGATTTTTATTCTTATTCCGCCAAATATATAGACCAAAACGGGGCTATTTTAAAAATGCCCGCAAAACTTCCTCAAAAAATAAAAGAAGAAGCGCAAAAAATCGCCCAAAAAGCTTTTAGAACTTTAAATTGTTCCGGAATGGCGCGCGTGGATTTTTTTCTGGATAAAAATAATAAAATCATTATCAATGAGATAAACACAATTCCGGGCTTTACGAAAAACAGTATGTACCCAAAACTCTTGGAATTAAGCGGGATAAAATATAAAAATTTATTGGATAAATTAATTAATTTGGCGATTGAAAAAAAGATTAAAAATAATAACTTAGCAAAATAAACACAAAAATAAATTGTTAAAACCTAAAAAAAGGAAAGACTATTAAAAAAATGACCAA
>JALULG010000088.1:0-709 GCA_027040785.1 bacterium | reverse complement strand
TAAAATATTTAACAGATAAAGAGTTGGACATTCAAAGTACCGGGGCTTCTTTCTTTTTAATGGATATGGCCTTTACCTCTTTTGTTAACTCTCATAAAATTCATAACGTTGATTATAAATTTGCCTTTTGCTCATATTACGAAAATAAGCCGGCTGTTTTATATCAGAGCAAAAAGATGATAGACAAAGTAGCCAACAAAATTTACTTTGATTATTTAAAAGAATCAAGAACTTTAAATAAAAAGATAAAAGAACATAAGGAATTATCTGACCAGCTTACAAAAATTTGGCAGAAATACAAAATAGAATCTAAAAAAAATATTTCTTTTAAGGAATTGCTAAATTTTTTTCAAGACTTTTTCCCGGTTGCCGTTAATATCTGGTATTATACGGCAATAGGTGAAGACAAAGGAGCGGTTATTGACAGGGAGATAACTTCAAAATTGCAAAAAAAATACGACTGGGGACACAATAAAGCTCAAGAAATAATAAATATCCTATCCCACCCCGAGGAACAATCTCTTTTTAATCAGGCCAGAAAATCTTTTTTACAAATTTCTCTTTATATTTTAAATAATAAAAAATTAAAAGAAAATTTATTAAATGATAATTACAAGCAAATACTCTTGAATAAAAATTTACGTCAACTTATAAAAAAATATTTAAAAGAATATTTTTGGATAAAAACCGATTTTTATCAGGTTATAAA
>JALULG010000087.1 GCA_027040785.1 bacterium | reverse complement strand
CATCAAAGACGGTTTGTTAAAAAAAATTTTATTGGAAGAAGGTATTTTTTCAGAAAAAAAATTGGAATCTTTTTGGGAAATTGCCAAAAAAAATAATCAATCTTTAAGAGATTATTTATTGGAAAATAAATTTATTAACGAAGAAACTTTATATAAAGCTATTGCCCGGCGTTTTAAATTACCTTTTATATCTTTAAAAAATTTAATAGTTCAAAAAGATTTATTATCGTTAATCCCGGAAACCGTTGCTCAGGTTCATAAAATAGTGGTTTTTGAAAAATCTCAAAATAAATATAAAATCGCCACTTCCAATCCGGAAAATATTCAAATTATTGAATTTATCAAGAAAAAAATCAGCGCTCCGGCAAAAGTTTTCGTGGCCACTCCCGAAGATATTGAAGATATTATTAAACAATATCATCGCGGTTTAAAAACTGAATTTAAAGAAATTACCAAAGAGACCGAAGAAGAAGTTTCTTCTAAAAAAGGTTCTTTAAAAGAATTGGCGGATGATATTCCGATTATTAGAATTGTTGATACCCTTTTGGAGTATGCGGTATTTGAAAAAGCGTCCGATATACATATTGAACCGACTGAGAAAGATATTGTAATCAGATATAGAATTGATGGAATGATGCGCAAGGTTATGACTTTGCCTAAAAATACTCAGGCCGGCGTGGTGGCTCGTATCAAAGTTTTGGCAAATTTAAAATTGGACGAACATAGATTACCCCAGGACGGACGTTTCAAAATTAAAACTCCGGAGTTCCAAGTTTCGTTCAGGGTTTCAATTATCCCGGTTTTTGATGGCGAAAAAGTGGTAATGAGATTATTAGACGAAAAAGGACAAATTTTGAGTTTGGAAAAATTGGGTTTTCAAGAAAAACAATTAAAAACTTTAAAAAATAATATCAAAAAACCTCACGGAATGATATTGGTAACCGGTCCGACCGGATCCGGAAAAACAACCACTCTTTATTCTGTTTTAAATATTTTAAATAAGCCGGATGTGAATATTTCCACTATTGAAGATCCGATTGAATACAGAATGCCCGGCATTAATCAAAGTCAAGTAAATTTAAAAATCGGTTTTGATTTTGCTTCCGGTTTAAGAGCTTTTTTACGTCAGGATCCGGATATTATTATGGTTGGTGAAATTAGAGATAAGGAAACCGCTGAAATAGCCATTCACGCCGCTATGACCGGGCATTTGGTATTATCAACTTTGCATACCAATGATGCTATTACCACTATTCCCAGATTATCTGATATGGGAATTCCCACTTTTTTAATAGCAACGACGGCTAATTGTATTATTGCTCAAAGATTAGTGAGAAAAATTTGCCCAAATTGTATTACGAGTTATAAATTATCAAAAGAGATGATTAAGGATCTTTCAGAACAAATAGATATAGATACCGTTTTAGAAACTTTAAAAAGAGAAAAAGTGATAGATAGTAAAAAGATGGAGAATTTGCTTTTTTATAAGGGTAAAGGTTGTAAAAAATGTAACAATCAAGGATATAAAGGACGTATTGGGATTTATGAAGTTATTGAAATTACTCCGGATATTGCCGAGATGATAAATAAACAAAAAGATATTGAAGAAATTTATAAAGAGGTTAGGAAGAAAGGTACTATTTCCATCGTGGAAGACGGTTTTATTAAAGCTAAAAACGGTATTACCACCATTGAAGAAATATTAAGAGTTACCAAAGAATAAAGGGTTGACTTAAATATTTTTTTTTATTAAAGTGATATTGTTATTTTATTCTATTTCGGGGATGTGGTGAAACTGGTAGACACGCTTGGCTTAGGACCAAGTGCCGTGAGGCGTGAGAGTTCAAGTCTCTCCATCCCCACTGAAGAATATTATTTGTTAAATTGCGGAAACAATAATTTTTAAAATTTCCGTAAAGTTTTTATTACGCCTGGGTGGTGGAATTGGTATACACGAGAGACTTAAAATCTCTTGGAGGCAACTCCGTGCGGGTTCAAGTCCCGCCCCAGGCACCTTTTATAAAATTTTAATAAAAGGCAGGGTAGCTCAGCCGGTTAGAGCGCGGCACTCATAACGCCGAGGTCGGGAGTTCAAGTCTCCCCCCTGCTACAAAAAAACCGCCCTTTTGGCGGTTTTTGAAATGTTTTTATTTGGCGAGTTTATTTTGATTTAAAAATTTAAAATATCCAAAAAATTTTTTTCTTTTTTATGGTCTCCGATTATAGCTAAATTTAATTTTGAGTTTTGAAAAATATCTTGGGCGATTTTTTGAATTTCTTCTTTTTTAACTTCGTCTATTTTTTTTAAATAATTATCAAGAAGAGTGATGTTTTTTAAAAGAACTTCTTGGTTAGCAAAAAAATTGGCGATTTGATCAGATGTCTCTAAGGAGATGGAACTTATTCCCTTGATATAATCTTTGGCTTTTTGCAGTTCTTTTTCATCAACTCCTTTTAAGGCGATTTTTTTATATTCTTTTAAAATTAATTTAATACTTTCAAAAATTTTTTCTTTATTGATTCCGGCTTGAGTAAGTAAATAACCGGTATCGGTAAAAGCTTCATGTGAAGTTTTTATATAATAAGCCAGTCCCCTTCTTTCTCTGATATTTACGAATAAACGAGAACTCATATTACCTCCGAGAATAATACTTAATACTTTTAAAGCAAAGCGATGTTTGCTTTTTAATCCATAAGCCCTTACTCCAAGGGCGATGTGGGTTTGATCGGTTTTCTTTTTATGTAATAAAATTTTGGGTTTTTTTTGCTCCTCGTTTATTTTTTCATAACCTTTTATTTTTTGGTTTTTAAATTTACCAAAATATTTTTCAGTTAATTCTTTGGCCAAAGGAATTTTATTTTTATCACCGGCAATACAAACGACTATGTTTCCGGCAAGATATCTTTGATTGATATAATCCAAAAAATCTTTTTGTCTGAAATTTAAAATATTTTTTTTAGTACCGATTATAAACCTTCCCAATGGATTATTTTTACCATATAACAACTCTTCAAACAAATCGGAAACATAATGCATCGGAGTATCTTTAACCATCCCCATTTCTTCTATAATAACCCCCTTTTCTTTGTTTATTTCCTTTTGTTCAAATTTTGAATTTAATAACATATCGGACAAAATATCCAATGATAACTCCAGATGTTCAGATGATGATTTAATGTAAAAGCCGGTTACTTCTTTTCCTGTAAACGCATTGTAATTTGCGCCTATTTTATCCAGTTCGCTTACCAATTTAAAAGTGTTCGGTCTTTTTTTGGTTCCTTTGAAAAACATATGTTCCAAGAAATGAGAAATTCCATTATTGTTTTCGTTTTCAAAACGAGAACCGGTATTGACTAAGATTAAAGTGGTAATGCTTTTACTATTGCTTAATGGAATAAAAAGGGCTCTTAATTTGTTTTTTAAAATTATTTTTTGATACATATTTATTC
>JALULG010000086.1 GCA_027040785.1 bacterium | reverse complement strand
ATTTTTGTCAATAGATAAAACCATTAAACATAAAAACAGAGAGATTTTTAATCTCTCTGTTTTATATAAGTATCTTTAAACGTCAAAATAAATATTTATTTTCAGAAAACTATTCAACCGTCACGGATTTGGCTAAATTTCTCGGTTTATCTACATCTTTTTTATTTAAAACCGCCATATGATAAGCAAATAATTGCAAAGGAATAAGAGCCAAAATTGGATTTAAATATTCTTTTGTTTTTGGAATAATTATCAAGTCGTCAATTATTTTTTCCAATTTTTTATCTTTTTTATTTGAAATGGCGATTATTTTTCCTTGTCTGGATTTTATTTCCTCCATATTGCTTAAATTTTTCTTAAAAACACTATCATTCGGAGCAATAAAAAAACAAGGAAAATTTTTATCTATCATTGCAATTGGTCCGTGCTTCATTTCTCCGGAAGGAAATCCTTCGGCATGAATATAAGAAAGTTCTTTTAATTTTAAAGCTCCTTCAAAAGCCAATGGTTCATTATAAGTTCTGCCCAAAAAAGCAAAATTCTTCATTGAAAAATATTTTTGGGCGATTTTTTTTATCTCATCATTAAGAGTCAAAACTTTATCAATTTTTTTCGGCAAATTTTGCAATTCATCAATAATTTCCCGACCTTGCGATAAAGACATCTTTCTTTGCCTTCCCAAGTATAACGCCATTAAAACCAAAACCGCCACTTGCGACATAAAAACCTTGGTGGAGGCGACTGAAATTTCCGGTCCGGCATGATTATAGATGCCGGCATCAACTTCACGAGAAATGGTAGAACCGACCACATTAACTATTCCCAAAGTTAAAACACCTTTTTCTTTTGCTTCTCTAATGGCTGCCAAAGTATCAGCTGTTTCTCCCGATTGAGAAATTGCCAAAATAGCCACCCCGTCTTCCAAAACGGAATTTCGGTAACGAAACTCGGAAGCATATTCAAGTTCCACCGGAATACCGGCCAAATTTTCAATCAAATATTCACCGACCACACCGGCATTATAAGCGCTCCCACAACCAATAATTATCAAACGTTTGATTTTCCTTATTTTATCGGCAACAAGATCCAAACCGCCCAATTTTGCTTTTCCTTCGGAAAACAAAAGCCTGCCTTTTATGGCGTTTAAAAAAACTTCTTTCTGCTCAAAAATTTCTTTCAACATAAAATGGTCAAAACCGGATTTTTCAATCTCTTTTATATCCCAAGTTATTTTGTTTATTTTTTTGGCAACTTCTTCTTTTTTAATATTATTAAAAATTTTAAAATTATCTTTTTTAATTTCAGCTATTTCACCATCGTTTAAATAAACAACCTTGTCGGTATAAGAAATAATAGCTGAAACATCCGATGCCACAATAATCTCATCCTTACCAACCCCGATCAAAAGAGGACTTCCTTTGCGTGCCACAATCAATTTATCAGGTTCGTTTTTAGATACCAAAACTATTCCATAAGTTCCTTCCACTTTTTTCAAAGCCGTTTCCAATGCTTTTAACAAATTACCTTGATAATTTTCTTCCACCAAATGAGCTAAAACTTCCGTATCCGTATCTGAAATAAATTTATGGCCTCTTTTTTCCAAAAAACTTTTCAATTCATTATAATTTTCAATAATTCCGTTATGAACCAACCAAAATTTTCCCGAGCAATCTTTATGCGGATGAGCATTTTTCACACTTGACTCACCGTGAGTAGCCCAACGCGTATGGGCAATGCCTACATTGCCGTCTATACGGTCTACCTCTCCAAACTCTTTATTTATCTTTTCTTCCAGGTTTTTAATTTTTCCCACTTCTTTTTCAATAAAAAAATTTTTTTGATCCAAAGTAATTACACCGGCTGAATCATAACCACGATATTCCAATCGCTTTAAACCGTTTAATAAAATTGGTAAAGCTTTTCTTTTACCAATATAACCGACTATTCCACACATAAATTTATAAATTTAAATAATTAAATTGACTTTTAAAAATAATTTTGGTATTTTTAAAAAATTAAACGAACCTTAAATTTTATCAGGAGGATATTAAGATGATAAACAAAATTGATACTAAGGCCATCCCTTTTATAACCGAAGAACATCTTTATAAGACTATCGAAATTCCCTTAAATTTTAATGATTTTCTAGAAAAACTAATAGGGAAAGTAAAAATTGAAAAACTGGTTTTTACCGTAAAGGAAAATAAACCGGTTATTGAAATAAAGGGGCAAATAGCTATTGAAGATCTCTGGGACAGTTCCTACATCCTAAGAGAAATGATTTCCAAAAAAAATACCTGTTATGGAAACGGTTTACTCACTCCTCGGGATCGACAAATTATTAAAATCAAAAAAGGGGGGAAATTTGAGGAATTCATTTTAATTTTTAAAAAAGATAAAGATGGGAAAAATTATATTGAAATCCCTTTTGTATTTTTTTCCAGAAAAAGTCTTTACAAAAGACTTTTTGATGAATAATTTACTTTTTCAAGGAAGGTTTTACCTTCCTTTTTTTATTGATAAGTTCAGCTTCGGCAATATTATCTTTCAATTTAAACGCCGGCCACAAAGCAATCAAAACTACCGTCGCGGTTATTAAAAAAACCATATTCATTGAAGAATACAATAAAATTAAAGTGGCAATACCGGTTGCCAAAATATAAGCGATCGGTTTTGAAGTTCTAAAAAAATCAATTATATCAACATCTTGAGCGTCAACTTTTTTATAAAAATAAGAATCTCTTAATATTTCAATTAAAGAAGCTCCCACGCGAGTGGAGAAAAGAACAATAATCCAAATTAAAATATTTATTGAAGAAATTAAAATAATTGACAAAGTAGAAACACCCATCACCAAAATGGCAAAAATTAAAAGCTCTCTTTCGCCAAACTTTTTATCAGCCAAAACACCGGCCGGATATTGCAAGAGAATAAACGGGGTCAACATAAAAGAAAAAATAATCCCGATTTCATTCCAAGACAATCCTTTTTCCAATAAATACAAAGGAGTATAAATCACCATTAAAGCGTAAAAAAATTCCAAAACAAAAGCAATATAATAAATTCGCAAAATATCTTTTTTCTTAATAACCCGCTTTAACATTTCCACAACGGTTTCCTGACGATGATAATCATGATTTAGACCCCGAAAATTCATCAAAGAAATTGCAAAAACCAAAAACTGAACACAAAATACCGCTAAAAAAACTCCCTGAAAACCGAATTGATTTAAAATTTTTACAGATAAAAACGGACCCAAAATAAAGCCGGTATTGGCTACCGCCAAATACAATCCCCTGATTCTACCGGAACGATTATCAGTGGAAAAACTTTCCAATAAAATATCCAAAAGAATCCAAACAACTCCTTCCGAGATAATAAACAAAACCAAGAAAAAAACGCTTAAATAAGATGGTTCTAAAAAAGCTAAAATTAAACTTAAAAAAAGACGAAAAATTAAAGTAAAATAAAAAATTTTCGCTTTTCCCCAAAAAGCGATTATTTTATGTAGATGCAAAATAATCACCAAAAGAACCAAATAAGAAAATAAGAAAAAAATCCCAACATTATCTGTTTGAAAAACCTCTTTAAAATAAAAAGAAATAATATAAAAAAGTAAAGCTCCGGAAAAACCAAGCAAAAAAGAAATAGTGCTCAAAATTTCTACCCTCTCTTTATTTAAAGTCGTTAAAATTTTCTTCATAAATTTATTTTACTTTTTTATATTAACATTTTATTTTAAAATTAAAAAGTTTTAGGGGGAAAATTATAAATTCTGAGACCCTGAAATAAATTCAGGGTGACAAGAAAAAGATTCAACGTAACAGAGAGAACCATATGTTACCCTGAATATTTCAGGGTCTCGTATTCCCTCTACTGTCATTCTGAATTTAGTTCAGAATCTCATAATTAAATAGTTTTTACTGTTCCTCCCGAGATGCTGAAACAAGTTCAGCATGACAAGAGGAAATTCAGCACTTTTCTTGACATTTTTTCTTTTTTTGATATTATTTAATCAGCAATTTAAAATTACTAAAATTCATAGATTGAATCCCCTATTTTTTTAGGGGGCTGGGTTCAATCTCTTCGTTATCAAACGAAAGAATGATTTTTGCGTTAGTGAAAATCCGGCTTCCTCCGTAACCATAGGATAATTGATGTCGTTTCATTTTAAATGAAAGTCTGAGTCAATAAAGTGGTCTTGATTTATCAAGGCAATTAAAGGTGGCACCGCGGGAAATCTCGTCCTTTAATGCAAGAATACTCTTGTATTAAAAGACGAGATTTTTTATTTTTAAAAACTATCACCCAAAAAACAGGGAGGAAAAAATGACAAACTGGATGATGTGCCCCCAAAAAATAAACACTAAACCTTCATCTTCATCACCATTTGGTAAATGCCCCAAATGCGGCAAACCGCTAATTCAAATAACCCAAACACCTCCGGGTTGGGGATGTATATCCAAAAAAATCATCAAATGCCCGAATATTCATTGTGGGTATAGAAAATGAAAAATCTAAAAAAGCGAGGAAAGGGAAAACCTTTCCTTTTTTATTATTTTAAAATATCACAAAACACTATATTAAATCCCACTATTAAATCAAATAATAAAAAACTGTCCGTTAAACGAACAGCTTGAAATTATTTATCCATTTTAATAATTGAAAGAGATGATTTCTCTCGGGAATAATTTTTCATATTCTTCAAAAAAACATCCCTCAACTCCTGAGCAATCGCCGGAATTTCGTGATCGCAGAAAAGGCAAAGCGATCCCAAATACCCCAAGAAATCTTCTTGTTTTTGAAATTCGTCAGGAGCTAAAAGACCTTCTTCAAGTTTAAAAGATATAAAATCACGTTCCTGCTCTAAAAGTTTAAAAACTTTCTCACGAAAAGGTTTATTAACCCCCCCCAACAATGTTTTACTCTTTTCATGACACTCCGTACAAGCAAAAGCAATCTTTTCCAACATAATTTCCTCCTTTATTTTATTCTTTTTACATTTATTGTAAAAAAACTGGGAAACGGGGAAGCAAGTTCCCGGATCTCTTGCGAAATCATATCAGAATCCCTAATCGTATCAGCCACCTCGGAAAATTCCCCCTTGCAAACAGAACAAAGAGTTTCCAGTTTCAGAAGAAAGGCCTCTCTTTCGGAAACCCAATCTTTTGTTACCATACCATTTTTCAGTTTGAAAAAAAGAATTTCCTTTTCTGACTGAATTATGGAAAAAATTTTCGTTTTGAAATTATCTCTCTGCGAAGACATCCCTTTTTCACACATCAAACAAATATGTTGCAATGTTGCAAAAGCCATAGTTTACCCCCTTTTAAAATTAATGTAAAGTACTTAATAATAAATTATACTGTTAATCTTCAATTTTGTCAATCATTGGGGATTCTTTTAAGAATAATTTTAGTCAGAAAAATAGCTAAGAAATAACCCAAAACAACTCCTATTGTCAAAATAATCCACTCAAAAATTCCCAATGGAGCTACATGAAATATTTTATTCAAAGGAGTATATAAAACAATAAATTGCAAAAGCAGTGATCCTCCCAAGGCGACCAATAGCCAAGGATTGGAAAGCCAACTTAATTTTTCTTGATATCTGATAGTGGCAATTCTAACGAATTCATATAAAATAAAACCGGTAAATAAAGCTGTTCGCGCCAAATCTTCACCTCTTGGCAAAATAATTAAAAAGGTTAAAAACAAAACAATTGTTTTTTTGGTTCCAATTACTCCGATTAACCAAGATAATCTTTTATTAATAATCGCTTCGTTTTTTTTGCGAGGCGCTTTCTTCATTATGTTTTTATTTGCCGGATCAATCCCTAATGCCAAAGCCGGAAAGCCATCGGTTAATAAATTTATCCAAAGAATTTGTACCGGCAATAAAATCGGTTCTTTCAAAGTAAAAAATAAAGTTGCTCCAAAAATAACCAAAACTTCGGCTAAATTTGAAACAAGTAAATAATTTATAAATTTACGAATGTTATCAAAAATTCTCCTCCCCTCTTTGACGGCTGAAACAATAGTACTAAAATTGTCGTCTAATAAAATAATATCACTGGACTCTTTGGCAACCGTTGTGCCTTTCTTCCCCATCGCAATACCAACATCCGCCTCTTTCAATGCCAAAGCGTCGTTAACGCCGTCACCGGTCATTGCCACAATATTTTTTTTGTTCAATATTTTCAAAATTTTTAATTTATGAAAAGCGGTTGTTCTGGCAAAAACATTTATACCTTCTTTCAATTTTAATTCATTTTCCGACATTTTATCTAAATCTTTTCCTTCTAAAAAACCGGAGGTTTTTAAACCGATTTTTTTGGCAATCGCTACCGCCGTGGGCGAGCTGTCTCCGGTAATCATAATAATTCTGATTTGAGCATCATAACAATCTTTAATCATATCGGGAACATTGTCATTTGGCGGGTCAATCATTCCTTGCAAACCGATCCAAACTAAGTTTTCCTCCATTTTCTCTTTTTCCTTTTTTAATTTTTTAAAAGCAAAACCCAAAACACGCAAAGATTGAGAAGATAAGTTTTGTAAATAATCCAAAATATCTTTTTTATCTTTTGCGGTAATTTTTCTAATTTTATTATTTTTTAAAATAAAATTACATTTTTTTAAAACAATTTCCGGCGCGCCTTTTGTCCAAACTGTTTTTTTATTTTTTCCCAATGCCACTTCACTGACAAGAACACTCATCATTTTTCTCTCTGAACTAAAGGCCTCTTCTTTGATTCTTAAATATTTTTTATCCAAATCGTTTTTTAAAAATCCAAATTTTTCTCCAACCTTTATCAAGCTGATTTCCGTTTGCTCTCCCAAATATTCTTTTTCCCCTGCCGGATGACCGCTAACCCGAACATTATTACATAAAACACCGCACAAAATCAATTGTTCAATATCTTTTTTTAATTTTGGTTTTTGTTCCACCAGATTAACATTATAAGGTTTGTTGTTGGCAAATAATTCCGTGACAGTCATTTCGTTTTTTGTTAAAGTTCCCGTCTTATCCGTGCAAATAATATTAACCGCCCCGACAGATTCAGTAACGGATAACTTTCTAACCAAAGCGTTATTTTTAAACATTGATTTGGCTCCCAAAGCCAAAGCTAAAACAACCACTGCCGGCAAACCTTCGGGAATGGCCGCTACCGCTAAAGAAACACTTTCCAAAAAAGAAGTATATAAATCATACTTAAAAACACTGATAATAAAAATAAAAATTGTAATTGCTCCTATTAACCAAAAAATTTTTTTACTTAAAAGAGTGATTTCTTCTTCAAAAGGAGTTTTCTTTTCTTCTATGGATTGCAATTTATCGGCTATTTTACCGATATCGGTTTGCATGCCGGTTTTTTCAATTAAAATTTTCGCATTTCCAACATAAACTGATGTTCCTTTATAAACTTTACTGCGAACTCGTTTTTTAACATCTGTTGACTCACCGGTTAAAATTGACTCATTGATTTTTAAATTATTTTCTTCCAAAACAACACCATCGGCCGGAATAATATCACCCGCTTCCAATAAAACCAAATCCCCGACAACCACTTGATTAGCCGGAATTCTTTTCGCTTGACCATCTCTGATAACTTGAATATTTGGGGTGGAAAATTTTTGCAAGGCCTCAATTGATTTTTCCGCCTTATATTCTTGAAAAAAGCCGGAAATTCCGGACATAAAAACAATAAATAAAATTAAAAAAACATCAACCAAGTTGGGATCTTGATTTGGTAAAAAACCGATCAAATAAGAAACCAAAGCGGAAAATATTAAAATTAAAACCAAAGGAGAAGTAAATTGGGATAAAAAAATTTTCCAAGGATTTATTTCCCGGGTTCTCTTAATTTCGTTTAAACCGAATTTTTCCAATCTTTTTTGAGCTTCTTGCTCGCTAAGACCTTGATTGTTATACATAAAACTAAACAATTTCTTTTCTCCATTTATTTACAAATTGAGAAAAGATAATCGGAATTAAAAAAACAAAAATAATATTGGAAGCGATAATAATGGAATACAAATCTTTATTCACAATATTGTTGTCCAATAAAATCTTAATTATTACAATACCGGTGCTAAATCTGACGGAAATGGCCGTTCCCAACAAAAAAATTTGTTTTAAGTTCGTATTGTTTTTTGCAATTACGTAAACACCGAAATATTTTGCAAAAGCCGATACCAAAACTATTACCAAAACCAATCGCCAATAAACAAACAGGTAATGAAAATCAACCTGCACTCCGGACCAAAAAAAGAAAATCGGCGCGAATAAACCGCAACAAACCGCTTTCACCTCTTTTTCAATTATTGATAAACGTTTTTTCGGTAAAAATGTTTTTAAACTTATGCCGGCCAAAATAGCGCCCAAAGCGCCGGAATCGGCAAAATCACCAACCCCCAAAAACAAAAACAAAATAGCGATTGTCAACAAAAACAAACTGTCAATACCCATTATTCTAAAATCACTTTCTTGCTCTTTAATATGCTGTAAAACATAGGTCATTGAAAATAAAAAAGTCAACGACAAAATAATTGTTCCGACATGAAAATGAGTATTGGCATTAACACCCAACAAAACTATTAAAATCCCCAAAATTAAAACTTCAATAATATCGTCCAAAGTTCCGATCCCCAAAATCATCTGCCCTAATTTTGTTTTCATTAATTTAAATTCCTGCAAAATTGGAACCAAAATCGCTTCGCCGACCGTAGCAAAAGAAAATCCCACCAAAAGAGAAATTTTCCAAGTATAATTTAAGAATATTTTTATCAATACCCCTCCCAAAATAGCATTTAAAAATACGGTTAAAAAAGTAATTTTAAAAATTTTCCCTTTTTGTTTTTTTATCTCTCTTAAATCAATTTCAAAACCAATCATAAAAAGTAAAAAATACATTCCCCAGTCAGATAAAAGAGAAATCAATTTTAAATTATCCATTAAAAAAAACTTTGGAAAAAAAGAAAAAACACTACCCAAAAGTAAAGCTGAAAAAACCCATGGAATTCTCATTTTTTCAATAAATTTCCCCAGAAAAAAAGTCCCGAAAAATAAAAAACTTAAAAATAAAAAAATATTCATAGAAATAATATTTATATTTTTATTTTAGCACTTTTAAAAACAAAAAACAAAACAACCTACTGAACATATCATACCCCCCTGTCATACTGAATCCTATGCTGAATTTATTTTAGGATTATTTCAGTGTCTCATTCTCTTTCATGTCATGCTGAACATTTCAGTATCTCTTTCTTTCCTGTCATGCTGAATTCATTTCAGCATCTCGGGGGAAAGAGTAAGGTGGAAAACCACGAGACCCTGAAATAAATTCAGGGTGACAGTGAACTTCCTCCTATCATGCTGAATGCATTTCAGCATCTCAGAGAAAAAGTAAGACCTAAAAATTACGAGATTCTGAAATGTTCAGAATGACGGTGGAATTAATATAATTTAATTCGATAATTTATCATTATTTTTATCCGCAGTTATTTCCTTAGACAATCTTTTAATATTAATTATCAAATACCAAGTAAAAAAAACACCCAAATCGAAATAAACAGTTTTTCCGGCCGTCAGATACATAGCTAACCCGACAATAGAAACGATCATAACAAAAATCATCAAAGTTTTTGGAGAATTTTGAAGATAATAATATAATTTAAAACTGTAATAAAAAAACATGAAACCAAACACAATTGTTATAATACCAAGAAATTTAATAATAATGTCGGATTTTGTTAATATTAAAGAAAATCCCGAGAAAATCCACAAAAAACCAATTACAATAAAATAGTTTTTAAGTGATTTTTTTGTTTCTTTCTTCATATTTTTATTAATTATCAAATTTTATCAACTGCTGGCGCTCTCATATTTGCTTAAAGCAAATTGGAAAAATTTTCTTGAGCCGATAAAAAAAACAATCCCGACTATCAAAGAAATAAAAATAATTTTAAAATTAAAACCATTAATTAAAATTTTTGCCGGAAAACTAGTCATAACCCCCAAAGGGATTACAAAAGTAAAAAAAGTTCTGATAATTTTATGATAAAAAATATCAATCGGATACTGGCTGGTATTTAGAATTGTATTTGTTAAATAAAAAAAAGAGATTCCGGAAATAGTCCAAAAAGCAATACTTTTTAAAAAAAGATTAATACTGTAAACAATTATAACGGCATTAATCAATAAAGAAAAATATAAAAAGAAATTGAAAATTAAATTTAAAAAAGAAAAATCTAAATGATTTAAGGCGTAAAATATAATTCCAAAACCAATTATTATTCTGGCAATATCTTCGGGATCTGACCGCCAAAAAGAAACTAAAAATTGAGTTTTAATCGGTTTAACAATCAAAGAATCCAACACACCGTTACGAATAAACTCATTTATAACCGATAAATTTCCGAAAAGGACCCAAAGGGCTCCTTCTAAAATAAAATAAGTTCCCAAAACCAATAAAGATTGAAAATAAGTCCAACCGGCTAAATTATCAATAAAATGAAAAATCACTCTAATAAAAATTAAACTTAAAAAAACCTGTAAAACAACCCCCAAAATAACCAAGTAAAAATTTTTTCTATAAATCATTCTTTTCATTAATCCGATTTTTTGCAATCGTAAAAATATTTTCCAATACTTTTTAAGCGCCATAACCTTCATAT
>JALULG010000085.1 GCA_027040785.1 bacterium | reverse complement strand
TTCCGGAGATTTCCGAAAAAAGAAATATTAGTCAGGATACGATTGTAAATCATATTGAAAAAATTATCAAAGAATTTCCAAAAATTGATATTGATTTTTTAAAACCAAAACCAAAAATTTTTAATAAAATTTTAAAGACAGTTCAAGAAATTAAAGAAAAAAACAATCCGGATGATTTTTTGGAAAGCGGAGATATAAGATTGAAAAGTATTTTTGAAAGTTTAGATAAAAAAGTTTCTTATGATGATATTAAAAAAGCGTTATTTTTTATACAAGAATAGTTGATTATTTTAATTATGTTATAATGAAACCACTGTCATTCTGAACTTGTTTCAGAATCTCGGGGTAAACATATGTCATCCTGAACTTGTTTCAGGATCTCAAGGATTTTAGGTTTTACTCTGTTTTACGAGATGCTGAAATAAATTCAGCATGACAGAAAGAAAACGAGATGCTGAAATAAATTCAGCATGACATGGGGGAATTCAGCATGACATGGGGAATTATATAACTTAATTATTAAATAAAAAATTATGAAAACTTATATTTGCGAAGTTTGCGGAGACGCTTATCTCGGCGATGAAAAACCGAAAAATTGTCCATTTTGCGGGGCAGATGAAAAATATATAAAAAAAGGAAATGAAGCTAAACCTGTCTTTAAAGAAGAAGTTAATTTAGACGATTTAACAAGAAAAAATTTAGAAGCTACTTTGGCTTTAGAATTAAATGCCACCGCGCTTTATCTTTGTATGATGAAAAAAAGCAAAGACGATGAGGTTAAAGCAATGTATAAACGTTTGGCAAAAGTGGAAAAAGAACACGCTTCAATCGCTAAGAAATTTTTAAAAGTTGATAACGTTAAGGTTCCGGAAAGAGAATGCGATGATAAAGATTTGAAAAATTTTGCTAAAACAATCAGTTTGGAAAAAAACGCTTCTAATCTTTATGAGCGATTTGCCGAAGAAAGCAATGATGAAAATATTAAAAAATTTTTTATCGCTTTAGCAAAAGTGGAAAAAGAACATATTGATTTAATTGAAAATTATTTATAATTTTATGAGTTCTGATAAAAAAATTAAAAAAAGTTTGGAAGGAGAAATTTTTCACGAAATTGAAGAATTGGGGAATAGAAAATTCGCTCATATTGGTTTTCGTGATAAAGAAGGGATTTTTGGAGATACTTTGGCGTCATTTGTTCCAAAGGTCGGTATGACTAAAAAAGCGAGAATAACAATAGAGATTTTAGAAGATTAATTATGAAAAAGATAAAAAGAAAAAAAATCGGTTTGGTTTTGGGAAGTGGAGGCGCTAAGGGTTTGGCGCATATTGGAGTGATTAAAATTTTGGAAAAAGAAAAAATCCCGATTGATTTTATTGCCGGATCCAGTATCGGCGCTTTGGTAGGTGCCCATTATGCGATTTATAAAGATATTAAAAAATTGGAAAAGTTGGCCTTGTCTGTAAATTGGAAAACGGCTTTTAAAATTTTTGATCCCAGTTTTAAAGGAATAGAGGGAGTGAAAGTTCAAAAACTTTTAAACAAATGGTATGGTAATCGTAAGTTTTCCGATCTGAAAATTCCGTTGGTAGTGGTGGCCACTGATTTATTGACCGGTGAAGAGCTTGATATTAAAAGCGGAAATCTTGCCAAAGCAATTCGGGCAAGTATGTCGGTGCCGGCGGTTTTTACACCTGTAAAATATCAAAAAAGATTATTGGCGGACGGAGGATTATCAAATCCTTTGCCGGTGAATATTGTTAAAAAAATGGGTGCTGATATTATAATTGCCGTTAATTTGGACAGTAATAAATTTGAAGATGATTTTGATAAAAAATCTTTATCAATTCCAATGGTTTCTTTAAGAGCTTTAAATATAGTGCGTTATAATTTGAGTAAGCAATCGGCTCGTTTTAGTGATGTTCTTTTAGAGCCGAAAATAAGAAGTAAAATTGGATTGATTGGCTGGAATCAATTTTTTGATATTAAGAAAAATAAAAAAATTATTGATAGCGGTAAAAAAATAGCTGAACAAAATATTTTAGAAATTAAAAAATTTTTAGAAGAATAATATGGGTAAAAAGAAAATTGTTTGTTTTGATATTTCTGGATTTGTTGATTCTAATAATATCCCAAAAGTTATAAAAAAAGCTTTATCTGAAATGGGGCTGTCATTAAACCCCGAAATATGATTTTTATTTAAAATGGAAGAAGAAACTCCTAAAAATTCAATAGTTAAAAACACTTTTTATATTACCTTTGCCTTTATTTTTCAAAAAATACTGGTGTTTTTTTATATTGCTTTTTTAGCCAGATCTTTAGGACCGGAGCAAACCGGAAAATATTTTTTCGCCTTATCTTTTACAACCATTTTTTCAGTTCTGGTTGATTTTGGCTTAACACCCATTTTAATAAGAGAGGTGGCTAAATATAAAGAAAAGGCAAGCAAATATTTTGATAGTATTTTAAGTTTTAAACTTTTTTTGGCGGTTTTAACTTCCTTGATAGTTGCCTTGGCAATCAATTTATTAAACTATGATTTGGAAACCAAAAGGTTGGTTTATATTGCTATCTTTGTAATGGTTTTGGATTCTTTCACTTTAACCTTTTACGGTTTATTGCGTTCATATCAAATTTTAAAATATGAGGCCTTTGGAATAATCGCCTATCAAATATTAACAGTTATCATCGGAACTATTATTTTGTTCACTATAAAATCAATTTATTTGTTGATCGGTGTTTTGGTTTTAGCCAGTTTTTTGAATGCTTTATATTCTTTTTTTCTGATAAAAAAGAAAATTAAAATTAGATTTGCTTTTACTTTAAATAAAAAATTCATTAAAAAAATTTTATATTTATCATTTCCGTTTTTTTTAGCCGGCATTTTTAATCGGGTTTATACTCATATTGATACTGTTTTGTTATCAAAATTGGCCGGTGACAAATATGTTGGTTGGTATGGGGTTTCCAATAAATTGGTTTTTGCATTGCAATTTATTCCGGCCGCTTTTGTGGCGTCAATTTATCCGGCAATGAGCAATTATTTTGAACACTCCAAAGAAAGATTGAAAAATACATTTGAGAAATCAATTATTTATTTAATAGTTATGTCAATTCCGATTTGTTTCGGATCATTAGCTTTGGCGCCGGAAATAGTTTTAGCTCTTTATGGCAGAGAATATTTTGAATCGGTTTTGCCTTTGCGTTTGCTGATGATTGCTTTAATTTTTGTTTTTTTATATTTCCCGGTCGGCTCTCTTTTGAATGCTTCCAATAATCAAAAAAGAAATACCGCCAATATGGGAATTGCAATGATTGTAAATGTTGTTTTAAATTTAATTTTAATACCCAAAATAAATTTAGCCGGTGCAGCGATTGCTTCCGTTATCAGTCAGGGGTTAATGTTCTTTTTGGGAATGTATTATGTGGAGAAAGTTTTAGTATATGATAAAAAGAAAATAATCATTAAATTTTTTAAAAATTTTATAATTGGTTTTTTAATGTTTTTAGCTTTGATATTTTTTAAGACATATGTTAATT
>JALULG010000084.1 GCA_027040785.1 bacterium | reverse complement strand
GGAAAAATATTTTAAAACCACTCAAGGAAGAAGAGAGCTTAAAAAATTGATAGATCAATCTAAAGAATGATATGCGGGGTATCAGCCGTAGGCTGAAAAGGACTGAAAATCCTTGTGTCGAGAGTTCGATTCTCTCCCCCGGCACATGTATATTGTTTATATCCCGTTTAGGGATTTTTTTGTTTACAAGTATTAAAATAAAAGTTATTATATAGGTATATTCCTGTCATACTGAATTGCGTTTCTTTGTCATGCTGAATCCACCCCCATGTCATGCTGAATCTTGTACTGAATTTATTCAGTATTGTTTCAGTGTCTCATTTTCCGCATGTCACCCTGAATTTATTTCAGGGTCTCGGGGGAAAGAGTGAAATTTAAAATTTACGAGATCCTGAAACAAGTTCAGAATGACAGTAGGAACACGAGATTCTGAAATGTTCAGGATAACAATGAAATCCCCTTGTCATGCTGAATTTATTTCAGCATCTCGAGGGAAAGAGCAAGACCTAAAACCATGAGACCCTGAAATAAATTCAGGGTGACATTTGCTTATACGAGATTCTGAACTAAATTCAGAATGATAGTACTTTTTCCCATGTCATGCTGAATTTATTTCAGTATCTCGAGGGAAAGAGCGAAATTTAAAATTTACGAGATTCTGAAATAAGTTCAGAATGACAGTAGGAACACGAGATTCTGAAATGTTCAGGATGACGGTAAACCGCCACGAGACCCTGAAATAAATTCAGGATAACAGCATTTTAATAATTTATAATAAATATATTTATGAAAAAACGTCTTATTACCGGATTTAAACCAACCGGAGATATACATATTGGTAATTATTTGGGGGTAATAAAAGATTTAATTGATTATGAAAAAAAATTTGACACCTTTGTTTTTATAGCCGATTACCATGCCTTAACAACTGTTAAAGATAAAAAAGAATTAAAAAAAAATACTTTGGAAATCGCTAAAACATTGTTAGCGATCGGACTTAATCCTGAAAAAACCACTATTTTTAAGCAATCTGACATTCCGGAGGTTTGTGAATTAACCTGGGTTTTTAATTGCTTAATGCCAATGCCTTTATTGGAAAGAGCGCATGCTTATAAAGATGCTCGCGCTAAAAACAAAAGTATTAATGTTGGTATTTTTGATTATCCGATTTTGATGGCCAGTGATATTTTAATTTATGATTCAGAAGTAGTGCCTGTTGGCAAAGATCAGAAACAACACGTGGAAATTGCTCGGGCGGTGGCTCAAAAATTTAACAATCAATATCGGGAGCTTTTTCTTTTGCCTCAAGAAAGTATCAAAAAAGAAGTCGCCACCATAACGGGTTTAGATGGCCGTAAAATGAGTAAAAGCTATAATAATGTAATTGGTTTGTTTGATGACGAAAAAACAACAATTAAAAAGGTGATGTCTATTGTAACTGATTCCAGTCGTCCGGAAGATCCGAAAAATCCGGAAAAATGTAATATTTTTGCTTTGCATAAATATTTTTCCAAAAATCAATTATCTGATTTAAGAAAGAGGTATAAAGAGGGAAAAATCGGTTATAAAGAATCTAAAGAAATTTTGGCGCAAAATATTAACAAAGAATTATCTAAAATCAGACAAAAAAAAGCGGAATTGGATAAAAACGAAAAATATGTTAAAAAGATTTTAGAAGAGGGCGCTGAAAAAGCTCGTCAAATAGCTTTTAAAAAAATACAAAAAGTTAGAAAAACTATTGGTTTAAAAATATAATTATGTGTGGAATTAACGGATTTAATTTTGAAAACAAGGAATTGATTGGACAAATGAATAATACCATAAAATACCGTGGTCCTGATGATGACGGTGTTTTTGTTGAGAATAATTTTTCTTTGGGACATGTCAGATTGTCTATTTTAGACTTATCAAAAGACGGGCATCAGCCGATGTTTTCTGATGACAGATATGTTATTGTTTATAATGGAGAAATATATAATTTTTTGGAAATTAAAGAAGATCTTTTAAAAAAGGGGTATAAATTTAAATCTCAAACAGATACTGAAGTGATTTTAAAATTATATCAAGAAGAGGGAGAGAAATCTTTGGGTAAGTTAAACGGGATTTTCGCTTTTGCTATTTTAGATAAAGAGAGTAACAAATTATTTCTCGCTCGTGATAAAATCGGAGTAAAACCGCTTTATTATTTTTGGGATAAAAAAAGATTTGTTTTTTCTTCGGATATGAAATCTATTTTACAATTTAAAGAAGTGAGGAAAGATTTGGATTTTTTCGCTTTAAATTGTTATTTAAGATTTTTATATGTTCCGGAAGAAAAAACTTTTTTAAAAGCAATAAAAAAATTAAAGGCGGGACATTTTTTAACTTTAAAAAATAATGAACTTAAAATAAAAAAGTATTGGGATATTGAAAATTTCAAAGACAAATACTTTGATTTTACGGAAACAAAAAAGATTTTAAAAAGAAAAGTTCAAAATTCCGTTAAACAACAATTAATTTCCGACAGACCTTTGGGGATTTTTTTAAGCGGAGGAATTGATTCCAATATTATTTTGTCTCAGGTGGCAAAAACAAATAGTAAAATCAAAACTTATTCAGTCGGCTTTGAAGTTGATATTGAAAAAGAAAAATTTAACGCTGATTTTTATTTGGCAAGAGAAAGCGCCCGTTATTTTGGAACGGATCATCACGAATTGTTAATTTCGGGAAAAATGGTGGCTGATAATTTTGAAAAAGTTGTTGAAAGCATGGGAGAACCGTTTTCTAATTTTACCAATTTTTCAATTTATTTTTTAAGCCAATTGGCCAAAAAGGATGTTGCGGTTGTTTTGGGAGGGGACGGTGGTGATGAATTGTTCGGAGGGTATCCGAGATATACTTACAGTAAAGTTATTTCAAATTATCAATTATTGCCCGGTTTTTTGCGTCAAAATTTATTGAATAAAATCGGTCTTAAAATTTTCGGAAAAAAATTTAAAAAATTCAATAAAGATGGGATTGAAAAATTTTTAGCCATCAGAATGCGGGGCGATAAAGATATTAAAAAAATTTTAAAAAATGATAAATATTATAATAATGTGGCTAAAAAATATTTTGCAAAATTTTTTGATCCCATGATGGCCGATGATTATGAAAAAAATTTTATGTATATTGATTTTAAAACTTGGCTCGTTGATGAATCTTTGTTAAGATCTGATAAAATGACAATGGCGCATGGTTTGGAAGAAAGAGTTCCGTTGCTT
The DNA here is from genome assembly GCA_027040785.1 of bacterium. Lineage (GTDB taxonomy): Bacteria > Patescibacteriota > Patescibacteriia > JAACEG01 > JAACEG01 > JALULG01. Next base: position 325 of record JALULG010000084.1, on the reverse strand, counting down.
GACCCCGATTTGGCGGAATTTGCTTTTAATATTCCGAGTAAATTTAAACTTAAAGGAATGAAAACAAAATATATTCTGAAAAAAGCTTTTAAAGATGATTTGCCGGATTTTATTTACAATGCCAGAAAAAGAGGATTTTTTGCTCCGGGAGCAAAATGGTTGCGCAAAGAATTGAAAGATTTGGCTTATGAAATATTGTCGGTTGATTATTGCCAAAACAGTAAAGAACTTTTTGATTTTTTAGAAATTAAAAATATTTTAAATAATCATATTTCCGGAAAAAAATACAATTTAAATTTAATATTATCTTTAATGACTTTTCAGG
>JALULG010000083.1 GCA_027040785.1 bacterium | reverse complement strand
ACTCTGAAAGAAAAAAGAGCAATTTTGAGGGCGTTCTATAAAAGAAATTCCCTCTTTGGCGGTGTGTAAAAATGCACACCGCAAACAAATAAAGCAAAAAGGAGCAAAAAATGGCAACAAAAATGGGGAGCTTCAAAAATCAGTTTCAAAGCAATATGCTTGCGCAGGAAATAGCGGAATTTCAAAATCGTGGCTTTGCTTCAGCGGAGAAGGTGCAGACCGTCCTGAACGAGATTCGGGAAACAGCGGAAATCCGCCACCTTAAAAATTTAGATGAGTCAAAAGTTATTGAAATTGCTGAGAAAATAGCCGAAAAAGTGGCATTAGAAGAAATAATAGGAAGGACAGGAGCAACATATATATCCGCACTGAATCAAATTTTAGATTACACAAATTTTTATTTTGATAAAGACCTGAAATCATTGAACTATTCCGATTTTGACATACACAAAAGCACGGACTATGCCGACCGTGCTATCACGGAACAACATCATCAAAATTTTCAAAATTTTCTTCAAGAAAACTTTGAAAAAGGTGAGCAATTTCAGGCACTTTCTTTGGCAGTAGAGCTTCAGCGGGAATTTGGCTTGCGATTCCGAGAAAGCGCAGGATTGAACGAAAAAACAATAGCAAAAGCTTTGCAAACAGGAAGGCTGGAGCTGGGAAGGCAGGACTGGACGAAAAATGCACGAGAACGGACTTTGGAAGTCCAAACAGAGGCACAAAGGGAAGCATTGCAAAAAACCCAAAATTTTTTGGAAAATTCAGGAAAAGTCAACCTCGCAGGGGGGGCGGAAAAATGGAAAGAATACAAGCCTATTTCCCGCTTTCGTGCCGTTGCGGACTCTGTCCGCAACGAATTTTCAGCCGAGACAGGCACAAAATACAACTACCACGGGGAACGGCACGCATACGCTCAAAGCCAATATTCGAGCAAATTTGAGCAAAAAACAGGAGTTGGGATACAATCCCCTATCCAGTATTATTCGGAGCAATTAGAGCGTGCAGGATGGAACGGAGAGGGCAAGTTTTACGACGCCGTTTCCAACTACCAAATTAAGAATTTTTTGGAACACGCAATGGAAAAAACGGGACTTGAAAAAGCGGAAATAAAAAAAATAGATAAGGAAATCCGCTTGGAAGTCTCGGAGAGCTTGGGACATAGCAGGCTCGACATCACAAATGTCTATTTGGGGCATTAAAAAAAACAAAATTTTTTCTTGACTTCTTTTATATATTAATATATAAGATTATATAATAATATATAATAAAGGAGGAAAAAATGTCAGTAAAAGTAAGTATGGCTTTAGACGATGTAAAATTTAAAAGGTTTAAGGAAGTGCAAAAAAAGTTAAAAAATGTGGGATTTGATATATCCCTTACAGGCATTGTAAATGCCGCATTAGACGATTATAACGAGCTTTTAGAAAGTATTTTAAAAGATATTATAGAAGGCAAAAACAAGCAAAAAAGCATTAAATATCATATCGTTGGAGAGATAGAAAAATGAAAGGAGAAAAAATGGAAAAAGTAAAGAAAATCAAGGTTTTAAAGGATGTAAAAATGGAATTGTGGGTAACAAAAAAATACCTAAAAAAAGTAAAAGTGTATGAAATTGAATTTGAAAATAATGAAATTCTGACTCTGCAAGATATTTGCAAATTTTTCCTTGTTGGTAGGCTTTTTGACAAGGGCGGGATGGGCGGAATCGGCTATAGCCTGAATTTTGAGAAAGACGAAAAAGACAAAAAAAAGATAAAAAAAATCTATTTAAGTGTTTTGATAAACGAAAAAATAATACGTATATCACGCCTGCAAGCTTCGAGAATAGCAACAGTTTTGGATATTTTTTTGAGGAAGAAAAACAAGGAAATTCAACTATTTTCGGAGGAAATAGACGAATAACCCTGCGGAGCCACAGCTCCTCCCGCAGGGTTATAAATTTTTATGGTTTTCCAGAAATTCTAAATCCTCTTTTGACATTTGCTTTTCCATTTTTAGCCTTGCAATCTCTCCTATTGCGGACATTTTTGCAATATTTTTGTTCGCAAACAAGCTCATATATTTTTGCATTAGCTTTTCTTTTTCTTCTTCCGGAAGCATAGAAAACTCTTTTTCGGCTTCGTCCTCGATTTGTTGCATTTTTTTTCGCAACTTCTCAAGTTTTTTGCGTGTTTCCTGCTCCTGTTTCGCCATTTCTTCTCGTTGCTTTCGGGTTTTTGCTTCTCTTTCGGCTTTGTGTGTGAAATCTGCGTAGTCTTCTTTTATTGCTTTTGCAAGATAGGCGGTATAATTCTTTATATTTTCCTGTTTATTCGCATATTTAATCTGATATTGCAGGTATTCAAGGGGATAATTATTCAATTCTTTGTTTAACAGTTTCTTAACTGGTAATTTATATTTTTCAGGAACATACTGCAGTAGCAAATCTGTTTTTTGTGTTGTTTTAACCTGCTCAATCTTTTTTTGTGCCTGTTTCCTTACTTTTTTGAATTTTATATGCGTGTATTTTACCCCTGTTTTAAGGAGTGTATAGGACACTTCCCAATCTATTTTTGGATTTTCATTTATTTCCTTTATTGCTGGATTGATAACCTTTACTTTTAAATTTTGAAAAAGCTTGTATTTGTCTGTTATTCCAAAAATTTTTCTAAAATCCTCAATGCTCATTTCTGGAATTTCCACATTTTCATAGTCCTTCAGGAGTTCATAAAGTATCACAGAATATTTACTCCTCAACCCCCTGATAATAATTAAGTCAATTTTTGCAAAGAAAAAATTCTTTTCTTTGTTTAGAATCGCTTTTTTGATTAATGTCGGAATTTCAAAAGTGATTATTCCTGCTTTTGTCTTGCTGTCTAATGTTATTTTTGCAAAAGGTAATAAGGAAAAAATTCCCCATTCTTTCTTATCTTTACCTAAAATATTAAATTCTGCCGTTAACTGAACTAATTCTTTTATTTTTCCCTTTATATACGTATTTTTTTTATCTTCTATGTTAAAAAATTTTTTTAACTCTACAAGAGGGATTGAAAACTCTTGTTTTCCTATATCTTTTTTAATTTCCTCTCTTGCGACATATAAAAAAGCATTGTAAAATTTTCTTTGGAGAGCTGACATCGGGTCAGTAATAGCAATACTTCCGCTTGGCTTTTCTAATATCATTGATTTTTTAACATTAAATCCATTGTTTTTATTCATTTTTTCCTCCTTCTGTTTTGTTTATATATACCAATACCAATACTGTATGTCAAGTATCTTTATTGAAAGGGTAGGAAAAAAGTATTGAAAGGGTAGGAAAAAAGTATTGAAAGGGTAGGAAAAAAGTATTGAAAGGGTAGGAAAAAAGTATTGATAGTATGCCTTAACTATCTGAAATCATTTAAGTTTTTCAGACCGAAACTCTTTAAACTCTTTTAAACTATTAAAACACACACAGGGGAAAAAGAAAAAATATATGTGTGTGTTTTTTGATTTTAAAAAATAAAAAAAATCCAATAAAAGCAAATACTTTGCTTAATTTACAAGATTTCTATTTCTTCCCCCTGATTTTGCAAAAAATAAGGTATTGTGTGCAAATCTCC